>NZ_JAUBSX010000057.1:0-48021 GCF_036704885.1 Microcoleus sp. F4-D5
AGCAGACAACAGTCGCTAACTGACTCTCTGTCTTCATCTGGAGTGCTGGCGAGCGCGCGCAAACTTGACATGCTCCCGCAAATACTGCTGCAAGATGCTAAGGCTCAACCTGCCATCATGATTCAAGGCGGTTCCAGGAGACCGCTAGGAGATGCTCCCAGATTGGTTGCCAACTATGGCGGTCAGCCTGAAGATTGGTATAAAATGGCTAGTAACCAAAGCGCGATTATCGAAGGATCTGTCGTTGAAATCCATTGGTATAGAAATGCCCGCACTCTCCTAAATGTTGAGTACAAAATCAAACGTACATACCCCAAAATAGCACCTAAAAACCAGTGAGGTTAATATACTATGAAGATTCGCTGCATTGCCAATCAAGGGGCTTATTTGCCGGAAACTTACCTAAATCCACCGTTAGACATCACCAAAGAAACTGAATTTAAACTGATAGTAGGTAAAGAGTATATTGTCTATGCTATCTCTGAATGGCAAGGGAATTTATCGTACTATATTTGCGATGAGCGGTATACTTATTATCCCATACACAATCCAGCCCCGTTATTTGAGATAGTAGATGCCAGATATTCTCGATATTGGCAAGTGCAATTAGCAACTAACGGTTTGTTAGAGATTGCTTTTGAGCATTGGTTTTCCATACCTTATTTTTACGATAAACTAACGGACGGAGAAGAAGGAACAGTTTTGATTTTTGAGAAAATGAAAGAGCTCATGGATGCTGAAGCTGCAATTCCTCAACCCCAACCTTTCTCAGTTGAGGAATTGCTCGCGATGCCTCCATTGCAGCCCGACAAACTAGCAAAAGTCCCTGGTTGAAATCATGTCAAACCACCAAAATCAACCTAGAGAATACGATGCCGTCCTCGGCGGCCAAAATCCGCCCCCGATAGATGCTGCTGTCTTAGGAGGCATCTCTGGCCTTAAAAGCCGCTTAGCCTCGCCCGTTGTCTACATTAGAATCTCCGCACTCCCCGAAGCGCCTAAATATGGGGAAGCAGGCTTGGATTTGATAATTCAAGCATTGCAAGATCGGATAATGTCGGTGAGATTTGCTGCCTATTTGCTGCTAAAAGATCGCGATGAGGAGAAGATAAAACAATATTTACGAACCTATAATACATCTGACTTTGATGTCATCATAGAAGATGCTTATGGAAAAGAAAACAGCAGCAGTAACTCATTTGCTGACTTTTTTCCCAATATCGTAAAAAGGGATTGAAATCGGCGGTTTGAATCCCCTCTACACAAACTTTATTCCCCGCAACGCGAGACTAAGAGAACATAGCCGTGTTTTGCGTTATTTGAAAATATCTTTCCGCTTCTGCAACAGCAAAGTTGCGCTCAAATCAACGGCTGCGTGCAAACCTAAAATTCCCCAATTCAAAGCCAAGTTTTGCCAAGTTGGTTTGTAGACTGCGCTCTTCTCGAATAAGTGCGGTAAGATTGTACGATCGCACAATCTTACCGCGCTTCCCTCAACCCTTTATATAATAATCCCGCGTTCCCTTCGCATTCATCGCTTCTCCGAGTCGATTTAACCCGTACACGTAAGCAGCAGTTCTCATGGAAACAGACAATTCCTGAGATTTTTTCCAAATTGCTTCTGTTTCTTCGACCATTTTATGCTTCAACCGTTGGTTGACCTCATCCAGCGTCCAATAGAGTCCGCTGCGGTTTTGCACCCACTCAAAATAACTAACCGTTACGCCTCCGGCATTGACTAAAATATCAGGAATTACCTGAATTCCCCTCGCTTCTAAAATCAAATCAGCAGCCGAATCAATCGGGCCGTTAGCTACTTCAAAAATAAACTTAGCCTTAACATCATTAACATTGGCTTCCGTTATTTGATTCTCCAAAGCTGCTGGAACCAGCACGTCTACATCTAATGCTAAAAGTTGTTCATTTGTCAAGATTTCGTGTTCGATAATATTACAAACTGAACCTTCGCAGTAAAGAGCTTTGATACCTTTGTTAGACTCTTTAAAGCCTCGAATACTGGGGATGTCCAGCCCTTGTTTAGCATAAATTCCCCCTTGGGAATCGCTGACAGCAACAACTTTGTAACCTACTTTCCAGAGCAGTTCAGCTATTTCTGCACCGGCATTACCAAAACCTTGTACTGCGACAGTTGTATCTTGAGGATTTAGCTCAAATTTGGGCAAGATAGTTTGTACTACAAAAAAAGCACCCATTGCTGTTGCGGTATCTCTACCTAAACTGCCGCCGATTGTCACTGGTTTACCAGTCACAACCGCTGGAGAAAGCTGCCGCTTAATAATATTGTACTGATCCATCATCCAACCCATAATCATGGGATTGGTGTAGACATCCGGCGCGGGAATATCGACATCGGGGCCGATGAAATCTGCGATCGCATCGACATAGCCCCGGCTCAACCGTTCCAATTCCAGTTTGGACAATTCCTTGGGATTGAGAGTAATTCCGCCCTTGGCCCCTCCAAAAGGCAAGTTCAAAACTGCACATTTAAAAGTCATCCAAAAGGCTAAGGATTGCACTTCATCAAGGCATACTCCCGGATGATAGCGCACTCCTCCTTTAGACGGGCCTCTGGTATTGTCGTAGCGCACTCGATAACCTTGAAAAATTCGCAGGGAACCGTCATCCATCCGCACGGGAATCGATACCACTAAACTGGATTTGGGGTGTTTCAGCCGTTCGATTGTATCTTCGGAAAGCGACACATATTTTAAGGCTCGTTCTAATCGACGGCTGGCATCGGCAAATAATGAATCAGACATAATTGGAAGGAAGAAGGAAAGCACGACACGGATTTTGACACGGATACACGGATTAATTATTTAGTGTCCGTCAGATTTTTAAGTCAGAGGGAAGAAAGAAGAATAGCTGACATCTTAATTTTAAGTATCTCGGCTGATCTACTGGTTTTCCTATACATTTTAATTTAATCACAATCCAGGTGGAATTCTGTCAACTGTCAACGGTCAACTCTTCACAAACTGCCTGGTGTCGATCGACAATATCGCAGTGCCAAGCAGGATTAAGCAGATACACTTACAATAGAGGGTGATATTTAAGTTCAAGCCCCAATTTGAGTTCTATCGCTCAAATCACAGCCAGCCATCAGGGGAATTAAATTCTGAAATAGATCGAGGCTTTAGCTGACGTTAGAAACTGAATTATTATTATGGTTGGACTCCTAGCCGCACTCTCTGGGTCTGCGGCAGGGGGTATGAGAATTGCCCTGCCCCTGCTGTTAATTGGTTTGTTGCGGATTGACAAACTTTGGTCGGAAATACCTCTCTTGTCGGGGGTTCCCCCCCAGGTGGCGATCGCCATCTTGGTGAGTTGGTCGCTGTTAGAGTTATTTGCTTCTAAAACCTTTGTAGGACAGCGGGTACTGCAAATTGTGCAAATTATTTTCAGCCCCATTGTAGGAGCAATTATGGGAATTGCGATCGCTCAAGTAAGTTCGATCGAAGAAACTATTGCTCACCCTTGGATGCTGTGGATAATTGGTATTGTCGGAGGTTTGTTGGCTTTAGTGCTGCAACTGGTACAAGCCGGATGGTTTTACCGGCTGCGGGGTTTGCCGATTTGGGTGATTTTCCTCCAAGATGTTCTGTGCATTTCCTTGGTTTTGTTTGCCTTTGACGCCCCGCAGCAGGGAGGGTTAGTTGCTATGATGCTGCTGTGGCTGGCAATTCGCAGTTCTAAAGAGTGGTATCGCTGGTACAAAAGTCAGGGAATACCGGGCGATAAGGGAAATCCCCGCCGCCGCAAGCGCGATCCTGATTAATTAGTGATTAGTGATTGGTGATTAGTTATTGGTGATTAGTTATATCGTTTACGGTTGTTTCGGAATGATTTAACCGCAGAGACCGCAGAGGGCGCCCAGGAAGAGAATATAGAGATGAATAATTCCGATCCCAACGGATTTGATATCATTAGTCATTTGTAACAACAGTCAACAGTCAACGGTCAACTGTCAACTGTCAACTGTCAATTTAAAGCAATCCGATCGAGTGTAGCGGGCCCTGACCCGTAATTAACTCCATCAATAGTGCGATAAAACCAATCATTGCTAAACGACCGTTCCAGACTTCCGCCCCCGTAGTCAAACCCCACTCCCACTGCTCTTGAGGGTACATTTTCACTATTTTGGAAGGGCGTATAACATCAGAGAATTTAACGCTGGGAGATTCGAGCGACTCGATGACTAAATCGGCCAAGGCTTCAATAAACACCGGATGAGTATTTAGGGCGGGCACTCGGTAGAAATTCAGAATTCCCGATTCTTCTGCTAATTCTCGATACTCCATGTCAATTTCTTGTAGAGTCTCGATGTGTTCGGAAACAAAACTAATCGGAACTACCAACAAATCTTGGACTCCATTTTCTGCCAATTCGGTAATGGCGTCTTCGGTGTAAGGCTTGAGCCATTCCACCGGGCCAACCCGACTTTGATAAGCTAGAGTGTGTTCGTTCGATCGGTTCAAATTTTCCATAATCAGACGAGTGCAATCTTCTATCTCGCGCTGATAGGGGTCTCCAGCCTCTTCTACGTAGCTGAGGGGGACGCCGTGGGCGCTGAAAAAGATGTGAACTCGATCGGGATCAGGATTGTGGTCTAGTTCTTGGGCAATCAATTCCGACATTGCCTGAATGTAGCCTGGCCGCTGATACCAAGAAGGAATAGCGGTATATTCTATATCCTTGAGATCTGGATCTTTGCCCCACATTTCTTCTAGCTGCCGGAAGCTAGAACCGCTGGTGCTGATCGAAAATTGAGGATACAGCGGCAAAATGGTCAAATGTTCGATGCGATCGCGCTTAATTTTGGCTAGTGCCTCTTCGGTAAAAGGATGCCAGTAGCGCATCCCCACGTAAACTCGAGCATCCTGTCCCTTAGACTGCAAGAGTTCTTGCAGAGAAGCGGCTTGTTCCTCGGTAATCCGCCGTAAAGGAGAGCCGCCACCGATTTGGCGGTAGTTTTCCTGGGATTTCTGAAAACGCAGGGTCGAAATTAACCAGGCGAGCGGTTTTTGCATCCACGGAAACGGAATGCGAATGATTTCCGGGTCAGCAAACAAATTGAACAGGAAAGGACGGACATCCTCGATTTGATCTGGCCCGCCCAAGTTTAATAGCAATACTCCCACACGACCCATAGCGGTTACAGCTCTCCCATCGTCTCAGTTCTGTTACTTATCTTTATCATATAACTTAATAATATCTTAAATCGATAGCAAGGTATACATAATTTTGACTGTGGCAAGAATTTTGAGAGATTTAAGTTATCGGTATCAGTGGCTGTACGATACGATCGCGCGTCTGACTGCTTTGAGCGTAGGCGGCCAGGCTCGTTTGGGTCAACGACGCTGGGAAAATTTGACCGTCAGCGCGGAAACTAAAGTTTTAGACCTTGTGCTGCGGTAGCGGTCAAACTACGCAATTTCACGTGCAATATTCCCAGGATGTCACAGGACTTGACGCTTCGCCATTCTCTCTGTAACCGGCCAGGAAAAATGTGCCATCACCCAATTATGTAGAAGCTTTTGCCGAGTCGATGCCTTCTGCCGACTGTCAGTTTGACTTGGTATACAGCAGCGTTGCGATGCACGAAATGCGATCGCCACAGTTGCGATAAATCTTTCAAGAAGTGTACCGCGCGATCGATCCCGATGGTCTATTCATTTTGGTAGATTTTCATCGGCATACAAATCCGGTATTTAAGCCTGGGTTTGCTGTATTTTTGTGGTTGTTTGAGACTGAAACTGCTTGGAACTTGAGCGAAACAGACTTGGGGAGTTTGTTTGCCGAGGTGGGATTGCGATGTACAATTCCGAAGAAACTCAACAACCCAAAATTTTTGCTGGCGGCAGAATTCAAGTAATCCAAGTTCAAAAGTCATATCAAATCCGGTAGCATCGTCTGGCGTCAAATCCAGTCAACCGTCAACAATCACCAAAGGTGCAATCGGAATAGATATAATTTATCTGCGTTAATCTGTGTTTATCTGCCCTCATCTGCGGTAAAAACAAGAAAAATCAACCGCAGATGACAATGGATTGACGCTGATTCACGCAGATAAAGAGAATAGATATCTGAATAATTCCGATCCTAACAGATTTGATATCATTGCTTTCCGGATCAATCAAAAAATCGGCAGCAATAAGTCTACTACTGACTAATGACTACTGACTAACGACTGCTAACTAAACAAACTTTTTCGCTTCTGCCAAAGCCGCCTCAAACTTAAGCAATACATCCTTTTCTGTGTGAATAACTTTCTCTTGTTCCAGCAGCGGGCGGCCAAAGCGAAAAATGCCGTCCTGTTCTACGTGCTCTACATAAGGCAGCGTTTCTGGATGCGGCAAAAATTTTCTGCCGATGGTGTACGGCGTGTGGAAAGAAAAACTAAAATCGGGAAACTTGTCGCTTTTGATTTCAAGATAGTAAAGCGAGTAATAATCTTTGGTTTCGCAGTACAGACATTCGCGGCACTTATTTACAAGTTTGCGGTTCTGATAGAAAAAATCCCACTTGTCCCAATAGTAGCCATCTTTCATCATTTCCTGGTGGTCGTCGCACAGTTCGAGATATAATTTATCAGCATCCGCCGGACGGTAGAAGTAAAGCATGGCGTAGGGCATTTCAATCAGTAACTTGACTGCTTGATTTTTTCGCTGGTACCATTCCTGCTGGTGAGCTTCGTAAATTTCCTTATATTTAATTGCTTTAAAGCTGTTGAGCTGATTTTCTTTGGCCCAGCGCGATGCCCAAACAGTCCAGTAAGCTAGCTGGAAGGTTGCTGAAATTTCCGCCGAACCTTGTTCTTTCCAGTCGGCAATGATTTTTTCCCAAGCTGAACTAAAAGCTACTCGTGATTGTTCGTTTTCTTCAAGCTTTTCTGTATTGGTTGGGGTGGGTATTTGGCGATTATTTTTAATCAGCCCTTTGGGTTCTTTGCGCCAATTATTAATATCGGTTGGCGTTAGACTTAAGATTAATCTTCTGTCGTGAACGGGATATTCTAAATGGATTCCTGATTTGCGGAAAGAGCGGTATTCTAAAATAGGGAGTTTGTCTTGTTCAATCCACTGCTGGCGTTCTGCTGGCGAACACTTGAGTATTGCTTCTAATTCTACCGGATCGACGGCTAATTCACTTTTGAATGTCTCCCAAAATCTTTCTTGTTCGGCTGGATTTGTTTCCAGCAGGGATACAATTCGGTTGACGAGTTGATCGGTTTTGTCTTGGCAATTTTCGGGAAGTCCTAAGAAGTCGAGGAGTTTGGTCTTGACTATTCGTCTGGCAGAGATTAGCTCGGCTAACATGAGAAGCTCCAGTAGAGTCATGAGTTGCGCCCTTGAACTGGCAAGATTTGCACAAGTCTTATATATCTTAATAGATTCTCCTGGATTGTCGGCAATTGAAATGTCCGCGCGAGCGAAGCTATCCCCAACGCGCGTGCGAGCCCGTTGCGGTAGGGAATCGCCCAACCTCCGCACCCTCCCTAAGCTAAAATACTCAAAACAAGACAACCTTTTGGCTAAATTGGCTAAAACTCATAGGTTGCACCATTCTCAATTACTTGTTTAGGAACAGGCTTTTCGGCCCGTTCCGCGAGAAAATTTATATTTTGTGGAACAGGCAAGATGCCTGTTCCTGACAATGGTGCAAGATATCAGCTAAAATCGATAATTGCGATCGCGCACCCACAAACTCACAGGCACAGCATGGCCTGTTTTGTCAATCTTTACTTCTACCAAAAAAGATTGTCGCTGCTTCCTTTGAGCTTCGCTAATCTCCTGATTGACTTTTTCCCTTTCGTCCTCTGGCATATAATAAGTTTCTAAGCCGTATTCCATCCGCCAACCGTTATATTTGCCCTTAATTGCGATTTGGTTGGCGGGCAAATTGCCGGGATTTTCCAGACTGACGCGGACGGGTTTCCAAGCTTGGGGGCGGCCGGGATTAGTCGCGGTTTTTGGCGCTTCTAAGATTACATAAAAACTGGTTTTTGGCTTGACATTGTACGGATTTTTGGGACAAACAATTCCGGGCGGACAAGGTGTTTTTTCGGTAGGTAAATCTTTCCAGCCGGGAAGTTTTTGGAGATTTGTGAGATCGGAAATATCATAGCTCAAAACTTGGTAATATCCGCGCAAAAAGTCGTAAGGGTCTACTGGTGCTGTTTGCAGGACAACTGTTTTGCCAGTAATAAAAGTGTAAACTGCTGTCGCGGGTACGGCGGCAATTAGTCCGATTTGCAGCAGCAAAGGAACCCACAGCCGCCACGCGGGAAGGCGTTTCGCAGCGGGGGGAAGGGTGAAGGATGGAGGAGTAGCGCCGGTATCTGCTATTTCGGAACTTTTATCTGTTAAATCTTGCTGTTCGGTGTTCATATTGGGAATAGGGAATAGGGAATTGGTTCGCAGAATAATATTGTTGAGCTGTGAATCGGCACAATCATCTTCGGAGTGCAGTGCGAGGGGGACGATCGCACTATAGTAGAATGCTCCTATTCATGGGGGATTTTGGCGAAGTGGCGCTCGAACCACAAACCAGCAGCAATTACGCCAATTCCGCACAAAACAAATACAAAAGATTTGAGCAACAATCCTGTGTTGTATTCAAAGACTCGGCTGATAATTTGCAGGGTGATTAATACCAGGCCTCCCCAAAAACTCTGGCGGTTTCCTAAAGCTAAACCTTCTCGGATTAAGCCGACAGCGAGCAGAAATGATAAAACATTGAACAGAAAAGTCGCTAATTCGGGAATCCGAATAAAATTCAAGTGGTAAAGCGGTATTAAAGCGGTGATGAGTATCAAAAGTCCGATCGCACCTGTGGTCAAATCGACTCCTTTTTGTTTGTGCCGCCGCGGTTCCAAACGTCCCAAACGCAGCCATTCAAACACCGTTAAAGCGCCCAAAACAGCCACATTTGTTGTAAAAAGATTCCAACTCCAATCGGGCTGTGGGGGCGCAGGATTGAGGTAAGGATTGGGGGCATCCGGCCAAAACCAGTGGAAAGAAAGAATATAAAAAAGACTGGCGAGAAACACGAGTGCGAAACTGCGGGCGGTAGGTTGAAACAGCCTGCTGTCTATATTCGGCCACATTGCATCGTCGTATCCCCACAGCAAAGCGGGCGGTAGGGCGCAAAAAATTATCACAGCCCAAGTTTGATTTAACCCTTGGACGATAGAAACTTGTAGGGACAAAATTAGGACGATCGCACCTATGGCAAAAATAGCACGCGATCGACACCAATAAGCCAGCGGCACAAACATTATACTGGCTGCGATCGGCATTTGCCGCACCAAAACTTCCACCCAAGAAAACTCGACTTTGGAAGAGAAATCAAACACCGCCAGCCAATAGCCCAAACCGATCAAAAGTGCGGACAAAACGCCCAAGGAAGTCAACCGCAAACTGTAAGCCATTCCGAGCACGCCGATTCCCCAAGCCAGGAAAAGTCCGTAGGAAGAACCGCCTATGTGGAACATTTGCGCCATCAATGCCATATTTGCTCCTAAAATCAGAGCTCCTAATAGCAACAATGCTTCACCTAGGAGTTTGTTTCGCCCTTTTGTTGCGGGCATATTTGGATGGGAGTTTTTGCTTCGGGATGGGGGAATTCGCCACAGATAGAAACCCGCTGCATTGACTGCTACGAAAAGACTTAGCAGCAGCGCAACTCTCACTTCCCGCGACCAAACTTGCCAGTTTGCTGCTACAAAGGTGATGACTCCTATACCGAGGAGAATGCCGCCGAGACTCATCAGAATGCTGAGGAATCGGTTGCGGGAGGCGGTTTCGAGTGTGTTGAATTGGTAGCGTTCCGAAAGTTGTTGGTAGAATGAAGTGTCGATGAGTCCTTCTGCTTGCCAGAGTTTGGCTTGTTCTCGCAACTCGCGCCGAAATTTATCTGAAATCATTGTTTGTATTCCAGAGGATTTGAACTGTGATAGTTTTTAATATGTCACTTGTGGGGCGATCGTCAGTGGAGGCTGGGACACCTGCTGAACTAGCACAGCAGATTCGATCGATCTCCTTTGGCTGTTGAAACCGTTTCTACACAAACAAACTCCCAGCAGAAAGGAACGAATAAATCAAGGAATGTAATTTTATGGTACAAGCTCAATCTAAAAAAATAACTTTTGACGAGTACCTTAATTATTCAAATGATACGGGTCAACGCTATGAGTTAATTGATGGGGAGTTAATAGCTTTGCCGCCAGAATCTGAACCTAATAATTTCATTGCTAACTATCTATTTTTCTATCTTGCTAGCAGCGGGCTAGTGCCACTCAGGCTGATTAAAACGCATAATTGCGAGGTTCAAGTTGCTGTTTTGCGTTGGCGAAGCCCTCGAAGAGGATCGGGAGATGCGGCCAACCGCTACCCCGATTTGATAATTCTGGAACCCGAACACATTCCGCTGACAGCAACCAGGCTAACTATCACTTTCGATATGCTGCCTCCTCGGTTTGTTGTGGAGGTAGTGAGTCCGGGTAGAGTGGGCAGGGATCGGGATTACGATCCTCTTCGAGGGCTTCGCCAACGCAAACGAGCTCAGTACGCAGCGCGGGGCATCGCAGAGTATTGGGCGATCGATCTAATTGAACAAGTAGTGAAGGTTTTGCGGCTTGAGGAGGGACAATATGTTGAGGTTGGGGTATTTCGGGATGGAGAGGCGATCGCATCTCCGATGTTTCCACAGCTATGTTTGACGGTTCAACAGATTTTGAGTGGAGAGGTTGAAGGGCTGGCTAATAGCTAATTGGTTAGCATTCATCTAACCAGTCATTTTTCCTGGTAAGGCAGAATTTTGTTTCAATCCCCGATCGAGTTTTAGTTTGATTGCAACTATGAATCATTTGTTGTCGAGGATGATAATTATTGATGTTTCAATTCCTAATAATGTTTTACGGTAATTGCAACCGGAATTACTTCGCGCTGTCGATCGAACTGGCGATCGCCTGCGGACTGGGAATGTGGCAGGGGTTGTCGATCGGTGAAGCCAGTTTTGACAAAATAGCCGTATTAGCCACAATCACCGCAATACTGTTTGGCACGCGGCAATGGTGGCCCATCAGCTTGTGCTGTTAACTGATGTTTAACCCAGTTCTAAGGTTGTCACCCCAAACACTCGATTTAGGGGTAAAGTTGGTGGCGTTAACGTGTACATTCGTGCAGTTTCAAAAACTGGTTTCATTCGGTACTTCTCAGCCAGATTAATACCTTCTAAATTGGTATCCGGCACATCTAAAAATACAGTAGCATCAGGTACTTTTGCCATTAATCCTTGCAGTAATAATTCGGCAAAACCGACATCATCGGCAAATAACGGCCCTATTTTATACCCCTGACGGCAAACTCTTAAAACGCCATAACCGCTTAGTTTTCCCTGATGTTTGACACCGAAAGCGATTATTTCAGGTTGTTGAATCCAATGCTTTAAAAAAACCGGACGGGGAACAGGAAAATGTTGAGAATCATAGGCTAGAATTTCTTCCCAAGGAACGGTTGAAAGTGGAATCAGATCGTCAGGAACAACGCCAAATCCTAGACCTTGATAACGAATGTGACGGTGAGCTAATTTAAAACCAGATTTTTGATAATTTTCCTGTTGGGCAATAACGCCATCCAAACCAATATTTCGCGTTCCTAAATATTCGATCGCCGCTTGCCACAATTTTAATCCCCATCCCTGGCCCCGAAAGGAAGGTTTGACAATATATAAACCAATAAAACCAAAACTGGAATCATAGGCAACGGCAGAAATTGAACCAATAGGTTCATCATTCAAATAACCCATGAAAAATCCTTGAGGATCGGTTTGAAAAAAAGATTCGGCATCATAATATCCGGGGTTCCAACCTTCTGTGGCTGCCCAATCTACTGCTAAATTAAGTTCCGATATCGTCATCCGGCTAATCATCAATTGTTTTTGGGTCATGTTTTTTTTACTTAAAGTTATTGGATATGGGGTTTTTGGTGGTTGCAACATCGGCTGCCAGTTCATGCGCTGTTACTGCGTTTCAATCCCTAATAGGGGTTTAGTTTGATTGCGGCAAGAGCCTGCGAATCTCCCAAAAGCAATTAAGCTTACTTGTTTCAATCCCTAATAGGGGTTTAGTTTGATTGCGGCGGTCGCCATTCAACAAAGAGTGCTGGCAGTGGTGGGGTTTCAATCCCTAATAGGGGTTTAGTTTGATTGCGGCTTAAAACACGCACGTTTCCAGTTTCAATCAAGCCGAGTACGTTTCAATCCCTAATAGGGGTTTAGTTTGATTGCGGCGTTACAGTTGGTACAGAAAATTAGGGGAAAAAGAGGTTTCAATCCCTAATAGGGGTTTAGTTTGATTGCGGCGTGATCGGCTGTATTTGCGAGCTACCTTGCCACCAAGTTTCAATCCCTAATAGGGGTTTAGTTTGATTGCGGCGTTCTTCCTCCGCCAAAGTTTGTGATCGCGCTTCAACTTCGTTTCAATCCCTAATAGGGGTTTAGTTTGATTGTGGCTTCCTCCTCGATGCCCGGATTTTTTCGAGAGCGATGTGTCAATCCCTAATAGGGGTTTAGTTTGATTGCGGCGAATATCTCAGTAGCCTTGCCGCCGAACATCGGAGGTTTCAATCCCTAATAGGGGTTTAGTTTGATTGCGGCACTTCGCCCGCTCCGGTTGTTAAAAAAGCTGTTACTAAGTTTCAATCCCTAATAGGGGTTTAGTTTGATTGCGGCAATACGAGGTAGGAATTATTGATTTATACAATGTCAGTTTCAATCCCTAATAGGGGTTTAGTTTGATTGCGGCTTCAATCCTGTTAGTGGCACGGTTTTCTGCATTCTCTAGTCCGAGTTTCAATCCCTAATAGGGGTTTAGTTTGATTGCGGCAGACGATCGCGCAAAAAAAGGGGATGGGCCCCGAAGCGGTTGCTTACGTTTCAATCCCTAATAGGGGTTTAGTTTGATTGCGGCGTGGGTCGAGCAGTGGCAGTCGGCTCTTAACGTGGTTTCAATCCCTAATAGGGGTTTAGTTTGATTGCGGCATGATTTAGCATATTTTTGATTTATGCCCAAACAGGAGCTGCAGTTTCAATCCCTAATAGGGGTTTAGTTTGATTGCGGCTCGCAGTGTTTGTCAGGAGTTACGGAATGAGATTGATGGTTTCAATCCCTAATAGGGGTTTAGTTTGATTGCGGCCCGGTGACTATTTACCGAGGCGGTGCGCCCCTAAGTTTCAATCCCTAATAGGGGTTTAGTTTGATTGCGGCTAATTGCGGCCCAGCGCGTAGCTGTCAATCAAATTGTCGTCGCAAGTTTCAATCCCTAATAGGGGTTTAGTTTGATTGCGGCGAATGTCGAGCGCCCTCGGTTTTTTCCTTGGCTGTTTCAATCCCTAATAGGGGTTTAGTTTGATTGCGGCATACCCCGCTTCCAGCAAACCCATTGCAGGATTGAGTTTCAATCCCTAATAGGGGTTTAGTTTGATTGCGGCATAAAAGCAAAAAACACTGAACAATGATAGTAGCCTTTTTGTTTCAATCCCTAATAGGGGTTTAGTTTGATTGCGGCAAATTGAACAGTCCGGGCAAGGACTCTGTAAACTCACCTGAGTTTCAATCCCTAATAGGGGTTTAGTTTGATTGCGGCGCTTGCACGGTAAATTCCGATTTTGCATATCTTGGCAAGAGCGTTTCAATCCCTAATAGGGGTTTAGTTTGATTGCGGCTCACCGCGTCCGCATCTTGAATGTCGATTTGCGGGCTGTTTCAATCCCTAATAGGGGTTTAGTTTGATTGCGGCCTGTATCGCCTGTAAATGTTCCGCCCTCTCCGGGAGTGTTTCAATCCCTAATAGGGGTTTAGTTTGATTGCGGCTCGATTGTCAAGTATCGAGTCCGCCGAATGCCAGACGGGTTTCAATCCCTAATAGGGGTTTAGTTTGATTGCGGCGCGAGAACCGACGGTCAAAGAATCTCAAGCAATCCTGCGTTTCAATCCCTAATAGGGGTTTAGTTTGATTGCGGCTCGATTTGCCCTTCTGCTTCGTCTTCGTCAGAGGAATGTTTCAATCCCTAATAGGGGTTTAGTTTGATTGCGGCCCATGTCTACTATCAAAAACCATCACAGTGAACTGGTTTCAATCCCTAATAGGGGTTTAGTTTGATTGCGGCCCGAGTCACTTCCATTAGAGCTATAACTGCTTAAGTTTCAATCCCTAATAGGGGTTTAGTTTGATTGCGGCAGTAACTGGAGCGAGAATTTTCCCGTCTTGGTCGTAAGTTTCAATCCCTAATAGGGGTTTAGTTTGATTGCGGCGCGAGCTGGCGACTTTCCATTTTTCCCCTTAATTAGCATTGTTTCAATCCCTAATAGGGGTTTAGTTTGATTGCGGCAACAGAAAGTATCTGCTTAAGAACGAATTGCCAGCGTTTCAATCCCTAATAGGGGTTTAGTTTGATTGCGGCGATTGCGGCTCAGCGAGTTTCGATCAGGCAAGCTAAAAACTGGAGTGTTTCAATCCCTAATAGGGGTTTAGTTTGATTGCGGCGACTTCAGTCAGCGAAACTTCATACATTCCCGGTAATTCGTTTCAATCCCTAATAGGGGTTTAGTTTGATTGCGGCATAACTCCCTCGCCCTCGCCGTCAGGGTCTGCTAGGTTTCAATCCCTAATAGGGGTTTAGTTTGATTGCGGCTAAAAATCAAAATTCGACGGTGGAGTTTTGGAGAGGGAAATATGCTCGTTTCAATCCCTAATAGGGGTTTAGTTTGATTGCGGCTTAAGCCAGGGCGTCCAATCAAACTTTTCTCGAAGTGTTTCAATCCCTAATAGGGGTTTAGTTTGATTGCGGCCGCCATATTTGAAAGCCTTACTCTATTTAGTTTTCAAGGTACATTTCCGTGAACCGATCTAAAAAGTACCATCTCAGCGATCGACCTGTCAAGAGGCACAATTTTCAACAGCGCTCAAAACCAATCACAGCAAGCATTACAGCGTTTCCGCGAACCTATTTTTTCCCAAAAGTGGCTCAACTCCTTACATAGCAAGCGATACAGCAGAAAAAAAACCACCCCCCAAAAAAACACCTACCCATTCCCGGAAAACTCAACCGTCAACCCGATTCAAATTCCAGTCGTAAGGCAAAAAAACGATCGCCCATCCATCGCCCACAGCAGCCTCGGGCCCCAAATAACCGCCCACATACTCAGCCACCGAACCCGCCGCCTTTACAAAATCCTCGCCGTACCACTTAAAAATCTTGCTCAAATAAAGCGTCTTTTTCTGGGCATCGTACCGCACCTTATCAGGATTGTGAATAAAACGGATCGCATCCGCTTCTAGTTGAGTCCGTACCGACTCGGGAAAATAAGCCCCCCGGCGCAGCAGCGGGCACCCGACAGAAGCGCAAACTAATGCAAAATGAATGCGCGGTTCGGCAAATTCCGGCCGCAAAATTGCGTGTTCGATTTGATTGAGACTGTACTTTTTGCCGCCAACAATCGTATTTGAACGGGTGAAAAAATCCAAAAAACTCAGCCAGTTGGGAATTCCCAAAACTTTGGGACGGATCGACGCGATCGGATATACTTCCAGAACTTGAGAAATTGCGATCGCATTGTACGCATTCAGCCACAACGCCAGCCGCGCATCCGCATCAGTAAAATCCGCCAAATCCACATCCGCCAAACTTTCCAGCCACCCCCTCAAAACATCCGCCGCCTCAGCTTTCCAGCGCCGATAATTGACGCGGCCCAAATCGTCAACGTAGCGTTGCAGCAACTCGTCCCAAATCGTAAAGTCGATCGTACCGATCATTTATTACTATCCATCATATAAGGCGGGCATTGCTTTAACTTCTGCTTCTATTTAATACTACCGTCAATCGATTTTAGATTTTAGATTTTAGATTTTAGATTGACCCCACGGATAAATGCGGGGCTTGAGGATTTTCGATTTTCGATTGATTCCACGGATAAATGCGGGGGCTTGTACCACCTTTGAAATTCTTGGTCAACCCAAATAACACCTGCAACGGTAGCATTTTTTAGATTAGCCCCCTCAAACGGGCTCTGGTTAAATTAACTTGAGTCAAATTAGCACCTTGTAAATTAGCTTGCCGCCAAGCAGCCCCGCTCAAATTTGCCTCTTGCAAATTGGCATTTGCTAAACTCGCCTGCGGCAGGGAAATGCCGGTAAAATCGCCGCCCGGACACTGGTTAGTTTACCACAAGTAATTGACTTGCTGCGGCTTAGGTGCAATCACCGGTGCAGCCAACCCGAAAATCAGTTGCAATAAAACTGCTCCCAAAGTTACAGATTTCCTGCTCTTTACCTTCTACAATTTTAAAAGATTCTTAATTTCAATTTCAACGGGGATCGGTTGATTCCGGCACAACATCCCTCCCACTTTCACCTGCAATTTTTTAATTTCCCCTTACCTCCCTAACACACTATGAGCGATCGAACCGACTTTTTCGATAAACTGTTAGCGGCTGTTGAAAAAAATCAAAGTTTGCTGTATCTAGCCCTCGACCCCGACCCGGAAACCTTGCCCCCGCAGGTTTCCATGACTGGGGAAGAGACTCAAACTTTTGTAACAAATTTGTTTTCACAGCTAAAAAGTGCGATCGACCAAACAGCCGATTTAATCTGTGCCTGCAAAATTACCCTCGGTTTTTACCAATCTCTCGGTATTCCCGGTTGGGCATTGCTGCAACAAATTTTAAGCATTATTCCACCTCACCTGCCAGTAATTTTAGATACCAAACACTGCGATTTAAATACGAGCACAGTCTTTGCCAAAATTGTATTTCAAGACTGGCGAGTTGACGCTATTACTTTAAGTCCCTATGCCGGATTCGACCAAGTAGCGCCATTTTTGTTATACGCTGGAAAAACGGTTTTTGTCCTCTGTGCCACCGCCAACGCCTCAGCGGCAGCTTTGCAAGAATACCCGACGCCAGAAAACCCTTTGTACTTGCAATTAGTCCGACTCTCTCAACTTTGGGGAACTCCCGAAAAACTCGGTTTAGAAGTAGGAGTAATGCCGGATATGTTAGCGCGCATCCGCAAAGAGGCTCCCGAACGCCTAATTTTAGTCGAAGGAGACATCGCCGAAGAAAATGACCTCACAGAAGAAAACGAACTCGCACAACTGCTGGCGGCCGGTTTAAGCAAGAATGGTGAAGATTTATTGCTGCCAGTCCCCCCGAGTTTATTAGCGGGGAAACAGCCGCGCCGAGAAATTGAGAAATTGCGGGATAGTATTAATCAACAGAGGCTGCGGGCGATCGAAGGTAGTCCCACTTGCGAACTGTGGCTGCCCGATGTTTGCTTTTTACAACCGGAACCTCACCACGATTTAATCTTGCAACTTTATGACATCGGCTGCGTAGTTTTTGGCGACCACGTACAAGCATCGGGCGCCGTATTTCCATATTACATCGACTTGCGGAAAATTATCTCAATTCCGCAGATATTCCACCAAATTGTCAGCGCTTATGCAGACATTCTTAAAAATTTAAAATTCGATCGCATTGCGGGAATTCCCTACGGTTCTTTACCCACTGCAACCGGTTTAGCATTGCGGATGGAACGCCCGATGATTTTCCCGCGCAAGGAGGTGAAAACTTACGGTGCAGGTAAATTAATTGAAGGGCATTTTCAGGCAGGAGAAACGATTGTCGTAGTCGATGATATTTTGATTAGCGGCAAAAGCGTGATGGAAGGCGCAGGCAAGTTAAAATCTGCCGGATTGAATGTGGAAGATATCGTGGTATTGATCGACCACGAACAGGGAGTCAAAGATAAGATGCAGGCCAACGGTTATCGCGCCCATTCTGTGTTAGCCCTATCGAAAATAGCTGAAATTTTGTATCGAGCAAATCGCATCGATACCGAGCAATTTCAGCTTTTGACAGCCGAACATTAAAGCCCAATTCCTGTAGGGGCGGGTTTTACCAACCATCTGGGAAAAAAATTAATAATCTTATCAACCCGCCCCCTCTCAACGGTAAGCCTCAATGTACACTTTTTCCCTTCGATTAAAGTCAAGGTTGATATAGGTTATTAGTTGTCTGGGGGCGGGTTTATGAGATTGTGCGTGCGCGTCGAATATTATTGGTAAAACCCGCCCCTACCAGGTAAATAAATCAACCTTGCAGAACTTCAATTAAAGCATCGCCCATTGCCCGACAGCCGACGAGTATCGAGCAAATCGCATCGATACCGAGCAATTCAATCTTTTGACAGCGGAACATTAAACGCCAATTCCTGTAGGGACGGGTTTTACCAACCATCTGGGAAAAAAATTAATAATCTTATCAACCCGCCCCCTCTCAACGGTAAGCCTCAATGTACACTTTTTCCCTGCGCTTAAAGTCAAGGTTGATATAGGTTATTAGTTGTCTGGGGGCGGGTTTATGAGATTGTGCGTGCGCGTCGAATATTATTGGTAAAACCCGCCCCTACCAGGTAAATAAATCAACCTTGCAGAACTTCAATTAAAGCATCGCCCATCGCCCGACAGCCGACGAGTTTCATGCCTTCCGACATGATATCACCAGTGCGATAACCTCGATCCAAAACTTCGACAACTGCTTGCTCGATTTTATTAGCAGCTTCCGGTTGATTTAAGGCGTAGCGCAGCATCATTGCCGCACTCAAAACTTGGGCGATGGGATTGGCTTTATCTTGTCCGGCGATGTCCGGTGCGGAACCGTGCACGGGTTCAAAAACTCCCGGCCCGGTTGCTCCCAAACTAGCAGAAGGCAGCATCCCAATACTACCAGTTAGCATCGCCGCCGCATCGGAAAGAATGTCGCCGAATAAATTGCCGGTGACAATCGTATCGAACTGTTTCGGCCAGCGAATTAACTGCATGGCTGCGTTGTCAACGTAGAGGTGAGAAAGTTCGACATCAGGGTATTCTGAAGAAAGGGCAATAATACGATCGCGCCACAGTTGCGAAACATCCAAAACATTCGCTTTATCAACAGAACACAGCCTTTTGCCCCGCTTCCTGGCAGTCTCAAAAGCCACTCGCCCGATTCTGTCAATTTCCGACTCGGTGTAAGCCATCGTATTGACACCGCGTTTTTCGCCTGTTTCCGTCTCAAAAATACCTTTCGGTTTGCCGAAATAAATGCCGCCTGTGAGTTCGCGGATTACCATAATATCCACGCCTTCGACAACTTCCCGTTTCAAACTAGAAGCATCAACCAATTGCGGTAAAATAGTCGCAGGGCGCAAATTTGCAAACAATCCCAATCCGGCGCGCAGTCCCAATAATCCAGTTTCCGGGCGCTGTTCGCGGGGCAAATTATCCCACTTGTAACCGCCGATGGCTGCCAACAATACTGCATCGCAGTTGCGGCATTTTAAGAGTGTTTCTTCCGGCAGCGGATTGCCTGTTGCGTCAATAGCAGCGCCGCCAATTAAAGCTTCTTGAAATTCAAAGCCGATGTCCAATTGTTGACCGACAAGTTTCAGGACATCTACCGCCACAGCGATAATTTCAGGGCCGATGCCGTCTCCTGGTAAAAGAGTGATGCGGTAGTTTTGAGTCATATCGATTTTGGAGTTTTGATTGTAGATTTGAGATTGAGAGTTAATGGGAATTCTTTAGAAATGCCAGACATTCTCACAAGGCTATAATCATATCAGGATAAGCAACCTCAGAATTCATTATGACATTCCCGACTTACCCGCCTGCTCAAGCTGAACCGCCTCTAGACCCCCGGCAGAGTTTGCCAACAATGTACGATTTACCTAGCGAAGATCCAAAGGAGCCCGGTTTGCCAGATACATTTCATTTAGATCAGCCGCAACTCTTGGAATTCACGTTTTTGCCGCCGGGATGGGATGCGGAACAAGTCTTTACAGCGAGTGACCTAAATTTGTATTACGATGCAACACAACCGCGCTGGCATAAACGCCCGGATTGGTTTGCTGCGGTGGGTGTGCCAAGGCTTTATCAAGGGCGCGATATGCGTTTGAGTTATGTAGTTTGGCAAGAACGGGTAAATCCGTTTGTGGTGGTGGAATTGCTATCGCCGGGCACTGAAGATGAAGATTTAGGGCGGACTGTTCAGCAAGCTGGGGAACCGCCGACTAAGTGGCAAGTTTACGAACAAATTTTGCGGATTCCTTACTATTTTGTGTTCAGTCGCTACACGGATGAATTGCGATCTTTTCATCTTGTAGGAGGCCACTATGAACCTGCAGAATTAATTGATGGGCGGTTATTTATTCCTGAGTTGCAGTTGAGTTTAGGTTGGTGGCAAGGCAGTTATAAGAGTATGAATCGGTTGTGGTTGCGGTGGTTTACGGCCCAAGGAGGGTTGATTTTGAGTCCGGGTGAAAGAGCAACGGCGGCGGAACGGCAACTGATAGAATCTCAACAGCAACTCATAGCATCTCAACAGCAACTGACAGAATCTCAACAGCGAGAGGAAAGACTAGCGGCGCGGTTGCGGGAACTAGGCATCGATCCTGAACAGTTGGTTTAATAGTTTTCGCACCCTGGCCTGGTGAAACCCCTTTTCAACTCCTCGAATCCGCGCAACAGGAGTGAAATAAGATAAAAATAGTTCGATCGCACGCACGTACAAAAAAATCGGCAAGGAGTCGCACCAGTGGCAGAGGGCGAAGGCATACCAACATCAGCACAGATTGATTCTCGGGACTATTCTTGGGTCTTTTGGCCCATCGTCCCCCTCTATCCCTACAGCAAGCGGCGCACCATCCGCAAGGAAATAGTCAAGGACACAATCTGGACTTTTGACCAACTACAAGGCATTTTCTACGTAGTCGTCCCGATTCGGATGACAGTAATTAAACTAGAACCCGAAGGCCTTCTCGTCTACGCCCCCGTGGCACCGACTCCTGAGTGCATCCGCTTGCTAAAGGAGTTAGTAGCAGAGCACGGCGAGGTTAAGTACATCTTGCTGACAACGGTTTCGGGCATCGAGCACAAAGTTTTTGTCGGCCCCTTTGCGAGGTGTTTTCCGGAAGCGCAGGTGTTTGTCGCCCCGCAGCAGTGGAGTTTCCCCGTGAATTTGCCGCTGAGTTGGCTGGGTTTGCCGGCGAAACGCACGTCTGTACTGCCCTTTGACAGCAGCAACACGCCGTTAGCCGATCAATTTGACTGGGCAATTCTCGGCCCCATCGACCTCGGTTTGGGCAGATTTGCCGAAGTTGCGTTATTTCACAGGATCTCGCGCACGCTGATGCTAACAGATTCCATAGTTTCGATTCCCGAAAATCCGCCGGCGATCGTCCAACTCGACTCGTACCCGCTGCTGTTTCACGCCAAAGACAGCGCCTCGGACAAGGTGGCAGACACTCAGGAAAATCGGCGCAAAGGGTGGCAGAGAATCGCCTTATTTGCCATGTATTTTAGCCCCAGCGTGCTGGAAGTGCCGCCGTGGTCGGAGGTATTTGCCAGCGCGCGCCAAGCGCCAGAACGCTCTAGAAAAGCTTATTTCGGGTTGTATCCGTTCAAGTGGAAAAGAGATTGGGTGCGATCGTTTGAGGCTTTGCGGGGAGGGGGGCGGTTGTTGGTGGCGCCGATTTTGCAGACTTTGATTCTCAACCGCGCGCCGAGGGAAACTCTCGATTGGGTGGATAAAGTGGCGAGTTGGGATTTTCAAAGGATTGTACCCTGTCATTTCGATAGTGCGATCGACTCCCGGCCTCGTGAATTTCGGCAAGCATTCTCGTTTCTGGAAAAACACTCGCCTGTTAATTCTTTACCCGAAGACGATTTTAAATTGCTGAGGCAGATTGATGCGGGTTTGAATAAAACCGGTTTGGTTCCGCCTGCGAAAGAGAAGGTTTAATCTAAAATTTTGCACCCTTCTGAATAAGCTGTTTGAGCACAGGCAAGATGCCTGTGCCACAAAAAAATAAAGTATTGTGGAACGGGCAAGATGCCCGTTCTTGCTAGAAGCCTACCAAAAAAATTAAACTCTTGACAATTGGTGTCGGTTTATTCATTTATCTCATTAAATTATCAATCAGCTCATCCACCCTCAAAAGTTCTTGAATAATTTGCTCCACCCTCCGCAGTTCATTTATAGGATTTAGGCTTCTAATAGTTTTCGGGGATGTAGCTGAAGTATGTGCCGCAACACCTCTTTCTTCCCCAAACGTATTCATGGTAGCCAGCCAAGCAGGATCTAAATCATCGGTATCTATTCCTATTGGCAAAAGCAACGCCAGAAGATTAGCTTCTTTGATTCCATGATTCTGGTCAATGACTCGCTTAAAACTATTAATAGCTAAATCTATTTTTTTGTTGATTTTTATTTTTTCCGGTGGCAAAGCTTTACTTCCCTTAGTTGGACTCAGTGTATCTGGTGGTGCTTCCATCATTTGACCAGAAAAGCCAAGCAAGCAGATTAAAGTACGGCAAGTCTTACCCTGACTATCCCAATTCTTTTTAGCATTAAGGGCTACTTCCCAAACTCTGTCTTCAAAATAAGCCTCAATTTCGGCATGAACTAAAACTCTGTAGGCAAGAGTTAAGGCTAGCTGCCGATCGGAATATGAACCTAGAGGATTAATCTTAGGAAGAAATTGTTTTTTTAACCTATTTAACTGCTGGGTTAGAGTACGAAATCTAACTGATTTTGGCATACCTCTCAATAACTTACCTCAAACCGTTAAAGATAATATGGTTATCTACGAGTTCAGGTACATTAAACTTTACATCCAAAACCTTTAACAAAGCTTTGCCCCACAGTGAGAGACGAGTATGAGTTGCGCGAATGCTAGTTGTGGTTTTCTCAACAGCTTCTCTGAATTCGCTATTAGATGATGAACATAACTCTTTAAAAGCTTTTTCCACAGCCGCCGGATTATTCTCAGCAGCTTCTCTAATAACTGGATCTGAAAAATAAAAAACCATTACATCTAAAATAGCTCGATTAAACTTACCTCGGTAAGTATTATCACTGCTCAACCACACGCGAAATATATTTTCTTCTCCAAATATTGTAGTGGTTGTTTGCACTGCCTTTTCAAATTGGCTAACTGTATATCTGACCTCAGTTTCTTTCTCTTTCCAATCCTTGTTGAGTTTTTTGCAAGTCATATCCAGGAACACTTTAAGATTACCGCGATAATCGGATAAAAAATGATGGAATCCTACATATCGCAGTAAGAATTCGACATCGCGCATCCGAGGATCGGGATTTTGGGATTTAAGTATTTTTCTTAAAGCCTGATTTTTAATTGATTCGTCATCTAAAAAATTGATGAAATCACCTGGATGCAATGCTTGCCTGAGTTCTTGTGGAGATAGCGGAGTATTTTCTACATTTAGACGGAGAAAAATTTTGTAGAGTAAACTTTCTGTATGCCAATTCCGAATCAATGTAGTACGAAGAGTTTGATTATCGAGTGCATCAAGTACAGAACTATGGAGAATATCGTTTTTTATATCCTCATGCGTACAACCATTGAGTTCAGGTCTAAATTCTAAGTTTTTCAAAGCAAAACTATCGTTGGGAGTTTCGCTCCTTCCATAAAATTGCAGAATCGTAAGCAAGCGTTGCTTGCCATCAAGAACTACAAATTTTCCGCGCTTTTTATCTTGAGAAGCCAAAACTATATCTGGAATGGGAAATCCCAGAAAAATTGATTCAATAAACCTGCTTTTGCGAGTTATATCCCAAGCATCTCGTCTTTGAAATCTTGGATTAAGTTGAATATTGTCACGAACAAGTTGATCGAGTATGGTGGCTGTCGTCCAATCATTCCCAGCTACAATAATTTCGGAAATTTCGTCTAATACTGATTTGGGATTACCATTAGATTCAAGCTCATAATCTAGAGCTTCATCTTCCTCATCAAAGCTTACTTCTTCTTGTTTTTCTAAGAGGTTGAGTTCAGGCATGACCGCGCTCTACTGGGTAAGTTTAATTTGGATGCAGTATACCTAAGTATAGCAGAAGTCAAAAGCCTTAAGTTATCATAGCAGTAACTAATTTATCGATTATGAAAACGAGCGCTTTTAATTTTTACGGATTTTTAAGCTAGATGGCGAATTTTTCAACTTAAACTCATCAAACTTCACCACTTCCGACTCCGGTTTCCGCGTATCAAAATAGTAGCTGCTAACCGTACCCTCCCCCGTATCAAAAATAGTAAAAGCCGTAATATCATTGCTATCAATATACGGCAGCGGCCGCCCATCTTTCCCCAACAAAGGCGCAACAGTCGGCACCACAGGTTCCAATCCGTTCGGGTCTCCAATAGCGCTGTAATCTTCCCGATATGCCGGCGGCACAAATCGGCGCTTTTCCCCCACAAAAGCACCGTAACTGTTGCCGACATTAGAAGTCTCCAAAAAGTGCATTCCGCTGGAACTTACAAACCGATTCCACAAGTGCGAATGTCCGTAAAATACCAACTGCACCCCTGCTGTTTCTAGCAGCGGCACTACATCCCGAATCAGATAATCTTGCTGTTTCGGATACTCGTAACGCACCATGTTAATCTCGCCATCGAGAGCGCGATCGACTATTTGCACTGGATCGGTATAAGCAGGTACAATATTGTCACCCAGAGAATGCGGCGGGTGGTGAAACATCACAATTTTATATTTTGCCTGCTGGAATTCCGCACTCTTTAACTCTTGTTGCAGCCAATTATATTGAGCGCTGCCCTTGACAATCGGCTCAAAAATATGCTGTCCGTATCCCCATTTTTCGGGATTATTAAAATCTTCTTCTCGTTCGCGATACCTGCCTCTGGCACCCGGATCTAAATTCGGAGTCCGCCAAATATTCGTAACATACAAAGTAACTAACCGCACGTCGCCAAAAGTCACAGCATAGTAATTTTTCCCTCCCGGTAAATTGAAAATTTCGTCATAGGTATCGCTATTAAAACTATTGTTTTTCAGCCAAATTTCGCGCACTGAAGGGTCATTATTGGGATTCCAAGATGCAGCACGTTGAGCGTATATTTTCTCGGCAGCGGCGCGGGGAAAAGGATCGTTAAATTGGTCGCCGAGTGTGCTGTTGGTTGCAAAGCGACCCATGATTTCGTGATTGCCAATGGCGGGAAATAAAGGCGCGTGTTGGATCAGTTCGCCGCCGCTGTAAACGGTTTTGATGCCGTTTTTGTCGAGTTCTGAAAATGCGCGACCTTGCAGGGCGGGAAAGAAGGCGCGCCCTCGGTAGTCGTCAAACCATTCAGAAGCGCGATCGGGTATATTAATTAAATCCCCTGCCATAAAAACCGCGTCAACTCTCGCAATTGTTTCGGCTACTTTCTGGAGATTTGCTGCTGTCATAGGCATCAATTGATGGTCGGAAGTGAGGAGAATTTTGAGCGCAATTCCTGCTGCTGGTGTCGGAGAAAGAGTGAATATTTTGCTGCTGACAGATGCGCCGTCTTTCCTTTCGCTGGTGACTCGATAAGGAATGCGAACACCGGGCATTAAATTGGGGACTTCTGCTTCATGGCGCCAGATGTCGCGGACAATTGGATTGCTGTCAATTATGCTTTGTTTCATTTCATCGGAAATGCGCGAGTCTTTGTCTTCGCGAGTGCGGCTTAGCTTGGTAGTATGTGCGGCCGCAATTTCATTCATATTTTCGCCGTAAGCAACTGTGTTGCGAGTACCGGCAAACTCTGTGAACCAGACAACTCGCACCGAGTTTGCTGTTGGGAGTTGCAAAAACGGATCGGTTAAAAGCTGAGGTTTGTTAAGGTAAGATGGCATCATGAAACCTAGCAAGAGGACAATCAAAATCAAACCGGCAAAAAACCAGGGATTGCGAGAATAACTTTGAGAAAATTCTACTTTATTAGGCAAAGGCGTTAACATACGTCATTCGTCATTAGTTGTAGGGGGGGTTTCACCAGCAAAACAGAACTCCCCACCCAAATACATATAAACCCGCGCCACCAACTTTAAATTTTAAACTACCAACGTTATCAAAAAGTTAAGAAATTAGTAAAATATCTCACATCTAACAAACTTTAACCATTTTTTCACATCTTCCGATCTCTCCATTCTCTTTCTCTGCGCCCTCTGCGCCCTCTGCGCCCTCTGTGGTTCATTAAAAAAATTATCAAAAATGATTGAGACTTGCGATATAAAATTCATAACGCCCTTGCTTCAATCTAAAATCTAAAATCTAAAATCTAAAATCCCATGACCCGCCACCTTCTCAAGGCTAACTGCAAAACCGTACACTTGGGCGGTTTTTCTCCGAATATCGAACCTGCTTTAAGGGTGGATTCGGGCGATCGCATCGATATCGAAACCTATTCAGGATATTATGTTGCTGACAAGGCCCCGCCCGAATTTCTCACGCCCGAATTTTTAGATATTTGTCAGAATTTGCCTCCCAACCGCAAAGTTGGCCCGGGGCCCCACTTGCTGACAGGCCCAATTTATGTTAACAATGCCGAACCGGGAGACGTTTTAGAAATTCACATTGAGGATGTTTACCCGAGTTTACCAGTAGGATTTAATGCAATTCGCGCCGGATGGGGTTCTTTGCCTGAGTATTTCTCCGAACCTAAATTGCGGTTTGTTCCGCTAGATTTAGAGCAAAAAATTGCGGAATTTCCCCCAGGTAGCGGCATTCGGATTCCCCTGCATCCTTTTTTTGGAATTATCGGCGTTGCCAATTCAGAAATCAACCGTTCTTCTATTCCCCCACAGCGCTACGGCGGCAATATGGACAATCAGGAACTCCAACCAGGAACGCGGTTATTTTTACCTGTTTTTCTGCGCGGCGGTTTACTGTCCGTGGGCGACGGGCATTCGGCACAAGGAGACGGTGAAGTTGACGGTACTGCCATTGAAACTTCGATGAACGGCACTATTAAAATTATTTTACGAAAGGATTTATTTCTGGATTTTCCTTTTGCGGAAACGCCTGCTGATATTATGGTTATGGGGTTCGGGCGGACGTTAGATGAGGCTTTTGAGTTGGCACTAAAACAGATGATTTATTGGCTGCAAACTTTTGGGGGTTTGAAAGAGGAAGATGCTTATGTTTTGTGTTCGATAGCTGCCAATTTTCGGATTACGCAGGTGGTCAACCAGCCTCAGAAAGGAGTTCACGGGATGCTGCCCAAGTGTATTTTGCCGGAGGTGAAAATAATGGGTCATCGAGTTTGATGCGGCATAATAACACGGAAGTGATAAAAATATCACGATCGCGATCGCACAAATTACACGAATTTGTCACAGCAGTGGTCGATCGCGATCGCGATCCGGTTGAAAATTAAGCTTAATATTGGATCGGTTGCACATTTTATCTAAATCGAGCTCAACATGAAAAACCAGACTGACGATGTTGCCAAAAAAGATTTAGCCGATCGAGCTTTTGCGAGTGCAGCAATACCAGATCCGACAGCGTGGGTGCAGGAACATTATTTTCTGGCTAATTTCGCCGATACTCTCGCCCACCTCCAAGAACATTTGTCTGATGACAGTTGCGAAATCAACGAGAATGGGGACTCTGGGGAGGCGATATTGTCGATCGACGCTAAAATTAGAGATATGTTGAGAGCTACTTTTAGCGACGACTGCTGGCAGTATGTCGAAAGTTTATTGTGAGTTGGGTAAAATTCATAAGTCTTTCGTCTTTGTATGTTCATAGCTTGAACTTGTAAATGATACCAGTCTCAAAAAAGAATGCAACTGTAAGCTGCGATCTAAACTCTTAGATCGTCCCTCATTCCCAACTTTCTAATCTCAAATATCAAATTTCAAATAATATCAGTTTCCTTCCCCAACACAGACTCGCAACTCAAAATGCTTGCGTGCATTTCCACTACAATTTGAGGTATTGTGATGCAGGAAACTTTATATCGGCGGGAAATGGCTTTCGCTAGGAAATTCGACCGATCGCAAAAACGCCGCACTTTCTTCTGGCAAAGCAGTATTGATAAACATCCCGCTGCCCAACTCAAATCCAGCTTGCTTGGTGACTCTGGGAATAATTGCTATATACCAGTGAAAGTATTTTGTACCCCCTTCGGCGATCGGCATCGATCGAATAGTATAGTTGTAATCGGGATTGTTCAATCCGTAATAAAGCTTAGCCAGTACAGTTTTCAAAGTATCAGCAAGATCCGTAATTTCCCCATCAGTAAGGTCATCAAATGAAGAGGAATGTCGGCGCGGAAAAATCCAAGTGTGAAACGGTGAAAGTGCAGCGTAAGGGATAAAAGCCACAAAATCTTCACTCTCACAAATCACTCTTTCTCTCGCCGCTAATTCATCTTCCACAGTCCGGCAAAACAGACATTCTCCCGTGTCGTCAAAATATCTAATAGCTTCGTCGATGCGGCTGCGAAATTGGCTGGGTACAACGGGCGTCGCTGCTATCTGCGAGTGGGGGTGTTCGAGAGAAGTTCCGGCACTTTCCCCGTGATTTTTGAAGATAATAATTGTTTCAATGTGGGGATTTTTTCTGATTTCTACATAGCGCTGGCGGTATACTAAAAGTATGTTGGCAACTTCTTCAATGCTCAACAAAGCTGTCGTCAAATCGTGTCGCGGGTGTTCTACAATTACTTCGTGCACGCCGATTCCCGCCATCGTGCGGTGAATTCCCGATGATATCCTCATCCATTCTGCTGTCGGGGAGAGTGCGGGATATTTGTTGTAAATTGCCCTGACTTTCCAGGCAGTGCGATCGCCCAAACGGCAAGTTTCTAAGGTTGCGTCTTCCTCATTTCCCACGCAAAACGGGCAATCGGCACGGTGCGGCGGCACTAATGTTTCGCACTTTTTTGGGTTAGCGAATTGATCCGGTCTTTTCGCCCGTTCGGTGGCGATGATTACCCAATCTCTGGTAATTAGATTTTGTCTAAGTTCAGACACTTTCTTAGGTTCAGTTTCAGGGTCTCTCCGTTTCTAATTCTAGAGAACGACTTGTATTTTGTCACTCGGTTTTGTAAATTTTTAACAAATCTTGATTTCTAATTTTAGCAGCAGTTTCCCAACAGCAGTTAACAACATTTAGAACCAGCGATACAGGGCGATTAGGGACTCAAGGGGTTTCTCCCCTACAGAATATCTGTCTAGGCAGTAGGTTAAGCACAGATTTTAACCTGAGAGATTAAGCCAATTGCAACTGCACATTCTGCAACTTGCAAATCGCTTTCAACACTTGCGCCAACAAGAGCGCTCGCTCTCGGTCAATCAAATTCAATTCCGGTAAAATCTGATAAGTACAAGGATTTCCCCGCGTCACCCGCACAAACCGATAACTTTCGCCATTCGTCGTCAATCCCCAAACAGACGATTGCTGCTGCAAACTTTTATAAGTATAAGTCAGGAGTTGCGGCAAACCAGTCAAAGGTGCGATCGCACTATTTTTCGCCTCGACTACCAAAATCCAAAACTGTGCAGCCGCGAGGTCTGCATCCGGCTGATTTACGGCTAAAACATCCAAGCGCCCTTTAATTAAAGTATCCCCATCCTCAACCTCGATCGGGATGCTATCTTCCATTGTCAGCACCACAGGAACTTGAAAAAATCCCGTTAATCTCATTAACGGTGAAAGTGCTAAAAACTTAACCAATTCTTCAGAAACTTTACCTGCTTCTAGATACCGCCAAAAGTCATTGCTGATTTCCAACAGTTGCTGTTGTTCAAAATCCGTCAGAGGTTCCAGAGAGAAAAAATCAGTAAAACCTCCTCCTGTTTGTCTTTCCAGTTTGAGAAGGCGGCGAACGTCGTTTAGAGAGAGTTGGCTTGCTTCTAAATTTTGCGTCATGGCTTTTGTGCGATCGGCTGTTAATGTCAGTTATCAAATCAATTATAAAAGCATTACCATCGGATTTGTTATGATATAATCCTACCAGATATCGCTCCTGTAAATCGGGTAGATTGTATGAAAGCAATTAAAGTGATGGCAACGATCGACGATCGAGGACAATTGTGCGTTGGTGAACCACTCAAGTTATATCGCAACAGCCGAGCCGAAGTAATTGTGCTGGTTCCCGAAGTAACAGAAATTAATAAAGAGAAGCAATCTCATGAAGCCAACCACCAAACCACGCAACTAGAAGACTACTTCAACTTCCTAAGACCTGACGATATTCGGCTCAAAGGTTCCCGCATTGGCATCGAAACCATTCTCTATGAATACCTGTTTCGCGCTCGAACTCCCGAAGAAATTGCTAACGTTTATACATCGCTCACCCTGGAACAAGTTTATGCGACTATTTTGTATTACCTGCACAACAAAGAAGCAGTCGGTAAATACATAACCGAATGGCTGGAATGGGGCGAAGAAATGCGAGAAGAACAACGTCGCAATCCTCCTCCAGTGACAGAAAAACTTCGCAAATTTAAAGCAGAAAGAGAGGCAAGGAGCAAAGCTGATGCCAATCCAGTATCTCTTTGATGAAAATGTCGATCCTGCGTATGTTAACCAAATTCGCAGGCGCAATCCCGATCTGGTTGTTCTAGCAGTGGGAGAACTAACAGCACCTTCTAAAGGCACTCTCGATCCAGAAATTCTTATTTGGTGTGAAATCCACAATTTCATTCTTGTTACCAACAACCGCCGCTCTATGCCAGTTCATTTAACAGAGCATTTAGAGCAAAATGGTCATGTCCCAGGAATCTTTATCCTGAATTCCAAGCTGAGTATCGGTCAAAATATTGAACTACTGCTTCTGATTTATGAAGCATCATTTGATAATGAGTACCAAGATATAATTTACAATTTACCAGTGCTATAATTTCTAATACAGTCCCAACATTTACAAATTTCCCCAAAGTCTTAAGGAAAATAAACATACTTTTGCCCCAACTTATGCAAACAATAGTTAAAAAGACGAACCGAAGTGAAAGTTAAAAGCAATGTCACAAGATACCATCGAATCAATTCTGCATGAAAAACGGCTATTTCAGCCGCCCGCTGAATTCTCCCAAAAAGCTCACATCAAAAGCCTAGAAGAATACCAAGCCCTCTACGACAAAGCCAAAGCTGACCCCCAAGCATTCTGGGCAGAACTTGCCGCCGAAGAATTGCACTGGTTCCAAAACTGGGATACCGTGCTAGACTGGCAGCCGCCTTTTGCTAAATGGTTTGTCAACGGTAAAATTAATATTTCTTACAATTGTCTCGATCGCCACTTAACCACTTGGCGCAAAAATAAAGCCGCCCTGATTTGGGAAGGCGAACCCGGAGACTCCCGCACCCTCACCTACGCGCAACTCCACCGCGAAGTCTGCCAAATGGCGAACGTCATCAAAGAATTGGGAGTCCAAAAGGGCGATCGCGTCGGCATTTATATGCCCATGATTCCCGAAGCTGCGATCGCCATGCTAGCCTGCGCCAGAATCGGTGCAGTACACAGCGTTGTTTTTGGCGGTTTTAGTGCAGAAGCTTTGCGCGATCGGCTTAACGACGGCCAAGCAAAACTCGTCATCACCGCTGACGGTGGCTTCCGCAAAGATACCGCCGTCGGCCTCAAAACACAAGTAGACAAAGCATTAGCAAATAATGCCACACCCAGCGTTACCAACGTTCTCGTAGTTCAGCGCACCAAACAGAAAATTGACATGGAACCAGGGCGCGATCATTGGTGGCACGATTTGCAAAAAGGTGCATCGGCAAATTGTCCCGCCGAACCGATGGACAGCGAAGATATGCTGTTCGTACTCTATACCAGTGGCAGTACCGGCAAACCGAAAGGTGTCGTCCATACAACCGGTGGTTATAACCTTTATACCCACATGACAACCAAATGGATATTCGACCTCCAAGATACCGATGTTTACTGGTGTACTGCTGATGTCGGCTGGATTACTGGACACAGTTATATTGTCTACGGGCCGCTGTCCAACGGTGCGACAACTTTAATGTATGAAGGTGCTCCTCGCCCTTCAAATCCTGGCTGTTTTTGGGATGTGATCGAAAAATACGGCGTCACCGTTTTCTACACTGCACCCACTGCGATCAGAACATTCATGAAAATGGGCGAACACTTGCCCAACGCGCGCAATTTGTCCTCTTTACGATTGTTAGGAACCGTCGGCGAACCGATCAATCCCGAAGCTTGGATGTGGTATCAGCGCGTAATTGGCAAGTCGAATTGTCCGATCGTCGATACTTGGTGGCAAACAGAAACCGGGGGAATTATGATTACCGCTTTGCCCGGTGCAATTCCTACAAAACCCGGTTCTGCAACCCTACCGTTCCCCGGAATTGTGGTCGATGTTGTTGACCAAGATGGCGAACCAGTCACTAACGAAAGCGGCGGTTATTTAGTGGTGAAACATCCTTGGCCGGGAATGATGCGTACACTTTACAACGATCCCGATCGCTTCCGCCGCACTTATTGGGAATATTTGCACCCGAAAGATGGCGAATTCGTGTACTTTGCAGGGGACGGGGCGCACAAGGACAAAGACGGTTATTTCTGGGTAATGGGCCGCGTTGACGATGTAATTAATGTGGCCGGACACCGACTCGGCACAATGGAAGTCGAGTCAGCTTTGGTATCGCATCCAGCCGTGGCGGAAGCTGCGGTTGTCGGCAAACCTGATGAGATTAAGGGTGAGGAAATTGTGGCGTTTGTGACGCTGGACAACTCGCAGCAACCTAGCGATGAATTGGCTAAGGAATTGAAGCAGCACGTTGTTAAGGAAATTGGGGCGATCGCCCGTCCCGGCGAAATTCGATTTACTGATGCTTTGCCGAAGACTCGAAGCGGGAAGATTATGCGCCGGTTGCTGCGTTCTTTGGCGGCGGGACAAGAGGTTTCTGGGGATACTTCGACTTTGGAAGACCGGACGGTTTTGGATAAGTTGCGGGGAGGTGCGTAGGGGTATGCAACCGCAGATTTTAGCTGATTAACGCGGATGAACGCAGATAAAATTCCCATCAGCTCATCTGCGTTTATCTGCGTTTATCTGCGGTTTAATTGTTAATTGGTTTATTTACCGCGCCACAGATGAACGGCATCGGCGTTCATTTCAGACCTTACCTGTAGCCAATCCTCTAGCAAGCAGTCATCATCAACTGCTTGCTTGTGCTGTTCGTCTTTGAGAATTTCCAAGACGTGAACTCCAGACGGATAGTTGACATGACGAATTTCTGGGTCATATCCCAAGTCTTGAATTTTTGCCAGAACGCGATCGACAGCACCGGCAACAGTAAGATCGACGGCAAGAATAATTTGATCGAGTTTAGCACCCGGTTTTACACATTCTAGAACCGCCATTATTCTTTATCCTTATGCTATGTTAGATATTTTTACTGTAGCAATGAATTATTTGGCTCATCTATTCTTATCAGAAGGCACGCCAGAATCCCTGATTGGCAACCTCTTAGGAGATTTTGTCAAAGGAACGGCCGTCAACCTTTATTCCGAGGAAATTAGAAAGGGCATCGATTTGCACCGCAAAGTAGACAGCTACACGGACTCTCACGCAATAGTGCGATCGAGTAAAAGCCTGATTTGCGCTGATAGACGTAGGTTTGCTGGAGTTTTGATAGACGTGTTTTACGACCACTTCTTGGCTAAAAATTGGCTGGAATATTCAGAAATTCCGCTTCCGGATTTTTCTCGCCATGTCTATCAAGTCCTGCAAGACAATCGCGATATATTGCCTGAATCTCTCCAGCGCCTGCTGCCAACAATAATTGCCCGCGACTTGCTTTCATCTTATCAGGAAATTGCCGAAATCGGCATCACTCTTACAAGAATGTCTGCCCGAATTAAGCGGACAAATAACTTAGCAAGCGGCATAGAAGATTTGACAGCTAACTATCAGCGCTTAGAATCTGATTTTCGAGATTTTTTTCCCGATTTGATAAAATACGCGACTGTTAGCAAATATTAATACAAACAACAAAAATTATAGTTGCTCTTGATAGCGAACTCGTGTATAATTACACCCATATGTGCATCAAATTTCAAGTGCAACAGGGTTCAAAATATGGCCACCAGAATTCCGAACCTGCAAGTAACTAAAGTAATTGATGGTGACAGCATCAAAATTTCTCTCAACGGCAAAACCGAGGCTCTGCGCCTGATTTGCGTCGATACAGAAGAAAGTCATTCGGGAGGCTCCAAACCTGTAACTGCTGCGGGGAAAGCAGCTTCGGAAATGGCTAAAAAATACTTTGCGACCGCTGGCGGCGGACTTACTAAAATTGACATAGAATTTGATACAGATGATTCGGTTGAAGTGGCTCTAGAAAAACACCGCGATAACTACGGGCGTCTCCTCTGTTACGTACATAAAGATGGAGAAAATTACAATCTTAAACTGATTGAAGAAGGCTGGAGTCCCTACTTTGTCAAATACGGGCGCTCCCGATTGTATCACCGCCAAATGACTGAGGCTGAAGCTGTAGCAAAAGCCTACAATTTGGTGATTTGGAATCCGATTACCAATGCTAAAAATATCTCTCGCAATTATGCTAATTTACTGCCTTGGTGGTCGATGCGAGGCTCTATTGTTGAAGAGTTTCGGTTGGCAGAAGCAACCGCAGGAGCACTTTCTGTCAGGTTGGACTACCCGAAAATCTTAGCTGCTTCTGAGAGAGCTAAATCTATTACTATTTTCTGCGATTTACAGGCTGGGATTAATAAATGGATCGGCGGAAACGCTCTGATTTATGCTGGATCAGTTTATCATAAATTAGATTTGTGGATACCGGATGCTAAAACCGATGAAATGGCTCCATTGAAGAGGCTAATCGAGAAGCGTTATGCGGGTCTGGGACGCGGATATGTGTATGTCAGTGGTAAGGTAGAACTATACAAAGGGAAGCCTCAAATAGTTTTGAAGGATATCAAACAACTTTCAGACTTTCCACGATAATATTTTAACTATTGTTAGTTTCATCAATCGTTTTTACTGCATCTAATTTTCTTGAGAAGTACGATCGCACAAATAAATAGAGGATGATGCTAGGAAGCGATCGCCCTCTATTCAGCCATGATATTCTATTTATCTAGAGATGCAGGAAAGTTTATTGTTGCATTGAAGGAGTAGTGAAAAATCTACATCCTAAGGGATTTGTCCGTGCAGATTGATTTTGAGGAGTGGTTAGAGAAGGACTAGAGTTAGAAGGTGTGCTATTCAATTTTGAGACGGTAAAAGATTTAGAATTGTTAGGATTTTTTCCCATGTTGCTAACAGAACTGTTAGTAACATCGGGTGACTCAGTACTTGTGATATCCTGTGTTTCAGTTACATTTATCGGCGATTTTACCGTCGTTTGTGCCTGACACGGATAGGCAGTCATAGCAGAAATTACAGCAAAGATCGGACACCAAAAATAGCCCGTTGATTTAATCATATTTATCTAAACCTAAACTTAAAGAAGTCTTACTACTGCTTATTAATAATAGATTAAGTTAGAAAAAATCCTATTTCAAGCGTGTTAATGCGTATTTTTTTAAATTTAACAATTACGTATTTGTAGGGAGGAAAAAAAGATACAAACGGAGAAATTACTATTAAGTGTAAAGTTTCAGTAAAGATAGCGGGTTTTTACTGAGAAAAAATATTAAAACATCCCGCTGTGGTTTTAATTACTGTCGGCTGGCCGAAAAGCACCTTTCTCGCTTAACAGGCTTTCCGGCCTGTTCCACAAAATAAAATTTTCTTGTGGGCGCTTCCTCCGGGGGGTTCACCAAAATTGTTTGCAATTCGCGATCGATCTAGTAAACCCGCCCTCACAGCATTAGACTCTTAAAAAGAAAATGAAGTTCTCAATACACCAACTGAGATCGGGTCGCTATCGGGAGTGTGACCGGGTTGAAAAATCAAGATTAATCCAGGGGTGACGCTGATATTATCATTCACCTGCCAGCGGTAGAATACCTCTACATGAGTAGTCGTTCCGGGTTGCCCGCCCGATCGCCCTAAACCCGTATCTAAAAAATCAGGAACGTTATTGCCTGTAGGTAAATTGCTGCTGACAATTTTAGGTGGTTGCCCGATATAAATTCCTCCTAAATTCCCTGATTTAAACAAATCAGGAAAATTTAAAAAAACCATATAATTTGTAGTTGCTACTGTACCAGATTTACCCGGAATGCGAGAATTAGTATAACCAGCCCAACCTCCCAGAGAAACTCGCGATGAAATGCGCCAGTTTAAACTTGCTCCAACTGCATTTGTTTCCAGAGGTTCGGACTTATTTGTGCTAGGATTGATAGCAGTCAATTGGCGATCGCCTGCCAAACTAATCAAATTACCATCTGGCGAATAATCGTTAACATAATAGACAGTAACATCAACTGGATCTGCTGGCGTCAGAGTTAGTTGTACGCCCAATGTATTGTGTCCTTTAGGTCCGTTAGAACTGACAAAAAATCCCGGAATGTTAGTAGAATAAACTGCTTGCAAACTGGCTCGATTCGCAAATTGCCAGTCAATGCCAATGCCGCCTAAACCTAAACCAGTGTTCAAAATTGGGTTTCTTTGGGCGAAGGCAGAAAGGGGGCCGGAAGCTGCACTTTCCGCCCGATTCGGCCCTCGAAAACCGGTAATCATGTTAACTCCTGCTGTCCCTGCAAAGACTGCCAATTTGTCACCGACCAGAAAGCGGTAGTTGAGGTCGCTAATAGTTAATCCAGGAGTTTCGCCTAAATTATAAGCAAGGTTTACGTCTTCAGTTAATTGTGGTGAATTGCTTCCCTTCTGGTTGTAAAAACCGATTAATAAGTTACTGCGAGGGCTAAATTGAGTGGTTAAATATAATTGAGTGAAGTTGATCGAGTTGACATTTGTACCGGGGTCTTTGGTATCCCTTTTGCCGTCTCTGGGAGCGCGATCTGCACGGTTGGGAGTGCGCCCTTGTATTCCAAAAACGGTGAATCCTGATAGCTTAGTTGTTGTTGAAAATTGATTTGCTTCTAGTTCGCTAGTTCGCGCTTCTAGGACATCCACTCTGCCTCGCAGTGTGGCAATTTCGGCAGCAAATTCTTCTTGCAATTTTTGCAGTTTTATTAAGTCGTCTCGCTTAGCTAGACTTTCAGTTGATTTGGCGATGGACTCGCGGATTTTATCTAAACAAGCATTGATTCCGGCTGCAAATTCATAGCGGGTGAGGGCGCGGTTTCCGCGATAGGTTCCGTCGGGGTATCCAGCTATGCAGCCGTATTTTTCTACTAAGGATTGCAGTGCTTGAAATGCCCAGTCTGTCGGCTGTACGTCGCTGAGTTGGGAAACTGATGTAACTTGTTCTATTGAGTTATCAGCAGGGTAAATTAATGGGGAATTTTCTAATTTATTTTCTTCAACTAACGGAGGTATTTCTGCGGGCTGGGTTTCGCTGGCTTCGGATATGTGAGTTTCTCTCTCACTCGCTATAGGTAGGGGCGACTCCGATGTAACGTTTATCGGTGAAGTTACATCTACATTGTGAGAAGTTTCTACTAATTGTCGATCGGGATTACGATCGAAATTATCCGGTAGATTATTTGTCGGTGCGGGTAATTGATACCGTTCATTAACTGGATCTTCGGAATTTGCACTATTTGCTGTTGTTTCAATATCTGTCGTTTCTGCTAAGGCTGAAACGCTGAATAATGCCTGCAATCCGCATCCTACTATTAAGCTGCTAAGGATTTTCCAAATTTGTCGATCGCACTTGTGATTTGGCATTTTATTATATATATATTGTGAGTATTTGACCGAAGAAGTGAGAAAAAGGGCGATTCGCTACGGGATAGCTACCCTTCACGCACTATTCTAGATGAAGGGCGATCGTAAATTCCGTTTCTTCTCCCAAAACTGACGAACTAATTAAACGGCGACCCTCGGTTTATTCAACTATTTGACGGGTGATTGACAATCCGGTTCCCGTTCCTTTCCCAACAGCTTTTGTAGTGAATCAAAATTTAAAAATTTGCGATATTATTTCCTGATACATTCCCGGTCAATGGTCTTTTATTTTAATTAAAATGTTTCGCTATCGAGCAGATAATTAAGTAGCAATATTAATGATGTTGAGTGCGGATGCAATCGATGCCAAAATACACCAGTGCTTAGCTTTTTATAAAACATCGATCGTTTTTTCAGTACGAGTCACGAACACCTGATTCAGTTCCAAAAGCATTTAATCCAATTAATTTGTCACTAATTTTTGATAATTTTAATTGCTGGCTGGTTATTATGGATCTTCAAACGGTGCTACCAAATCATCAAAGCGCTATCAATTCCTTCCCGGATATCGGCTAACACTTGATACTCGCTGTCTGCACGGTAAACAGTGCGGAGCCAGTTATCGGTTAACATCGTTTGGGAAACACGAGCGATTTTTTTAGCAATCGCCAACGTTCTAACTTCAGTATCATTACGGTTGACAAAGCAAAAATATTAAGAGTCTTTAACTTATTTGACCCGTTAATACTATAATATTATCACCGCAAATCTTTAGCTGCCAATAGCAGCGCGATCGATCCACACTCCAGAGACTTAAAAGCTATGTGCCAATTACTGGGAATGAACTGCAATGTTCCGACAGATATTTGCTTTTCTTTTGAGGGTTTTTCTGCAAGAGGCGGCAAAACGGACATTCATCAAGACGGTTGGGGAATTGCTTTTTTTGAAGGTTTGGGATGTCGCATTTTTATAGACTCTAAACCTGCGATTGCTTCTCCGGTTGCTGAAGTAGTGCGCCGCTATCCCATTCATTCAACTAATGTCATTGCTCACATCCGCCAAGCTACCCAAGGCAAAATTGCTCTGGAAAACTGCCACCCTTTTATTCGGGAACTTTGGGGGCGTTATTGGGTGTTTGCTCACAACGGAAATCTGGAAAATTTTCATCCTGAAAGTGCAGGATTTTACAAACCAGTTGGTCAGACTGACAGCGAAAAAGCATTCTGTTTGATATTAGAAAAGCTGCGATCCACTTTTCCTCAAAGCAAACCTGCTTTAGCGGAAATTTACCCGGTACTGGCGGAAATTACTAAAACTTTCGCACAACACGGAATTTTCAATTATTTACTTTCTGATGGAGAACACTTGTTCGCACACTGTTCTACTAATTTGCATTATATTGTGCGACAAGCACCTTTTGCTAGCGCGCACTCGATCGACGAAGATGTAACTGTTGATTTCCGGGAACTAACAAAGGAGGACGATTGCGTGGCTGTTATTGCCACTTTGCCGCTGACTGATGACGAAGTGTGGACGCAAATGCAACCAGGAGAATTGCTGGTATTTCAGGATGGTTTGCCGCTCAAGTTTTGGTCGCTATAGTTAAGTTAAATAAGTGCTAAGAAGCGGCTGCAAAATCGGTGTATTGCCGCATCCCTGGCTCGTGAAATGCCAACACAATATCTTCCTTGGGAACCCCTGCACGCACCAAATCCGTTGCAATCCCATTTTCTGTCCAGTCTTCCTCGATCCAGAATTTGCGATCGCGAATCCGAACGTAAACAGTCAATCGATTTTAGATTTTAGATTTTAGATTTTAGATTGAAGGATAGGAGAATAAATCACCGTTTTGTTCGTCGGTAATTAAGAATGTTTCGATGTCTGGTTGAGGATGGCGGTACAATTATAGATACTCGGTTAAAATATGCTCTATTACTTTGGGATACTCAGTTAGTTTATCCATTGCACAATTTTCTCTACTATCGATCGCTCTTTTTTTCCATCGCACTGCGCGAATTGCGATCGCCTCAAATCCCTGATTCAGTAAAAGCTAGGTTCAAATCATCAATCAACCCCAATTGTTGGGCCCACTCTGTTAAGTAACCCCGCTGCAAATTATCAGCTTGGACTTTCATAATTCCCAAAATATCATTCCATTGTTTTTGAGACTGAGATTGTTGCCACAAGAGCAGTTTTGCCAACACAATATCTTCAGGAGAAGCCACCCAAAATTGTTCTACACCAGCTTCGTCAAGCGCTTCTAATCGTCGTCTTGCCATTTTTGAGCTATCGAATTCAGTATTAGAATTAAGCACAATATCAGCGTTCAATACTAAAGTCATGTGAGTGACGCTCAACACCATCCCTCTACCCTCTTGAATATCTTTTACCGAACCCGGAGGGCAGTAAAAACCAGCCGTTTCTAGTGCTTCAACTAATTGAAAAATATTGTCCCGGAGCAATTCAATTACTAAATCTAAATCGCGTGTTGTTCTCGGGTCGCCATAGACAGAAGCGGCAACGCCTCCTGTAATATAATAAGAGACGCCTAATGTTTCAAAAAGTGGGTGCAACAGTCTAGCAATTTCTCTGGGGTCTTGCGTCCACATAGAGGGATCACTGGTGGCGGTTAAAATTGGCAACCACTTGCTACCTAATATCGATCGAGCAAATCGCTCTTTGTAGGTTGAGGGACAAGCTTTTTTCATCCCGCGCAAGCTAACAGTTTTTGCCCAACGATTTAATTTTGCCCCCATTTGCCACCGTTGGGAATTGGTGAGTTGCCGCAGTAGGTAAAAATCAATTGCATCAGCTTCAGGAGTTTTATCATCCGACTGGGCACGGTATCCAGGTTTGATGGATATTTTCGGTATGGATTGAATCATTTTGCTTGTTGATTTCCCTAATTCTATATCAATTCTACAGTTGGGACAAGGGGAGAGTTTGTCCGGTAATTGCCTCATGGAAGCCTTGCTGAAGCCCTTCGAGGACAGTTTCAGTCGGGTCATCATCCGGATCGATGTCAGTGTCTTCCGGTACTAAAACAATAATCCGAACGTAGCTGTGGCTGACAATAGCAAGGGGTCGATCGATACAAAGCATCCCTCGATGGTCAATTTTTCCAGTGGTTTCAATCGCTTTCATAATATAAGAAACTCGATACAGTTCACTCAGAGAATAAATCTTCTAAATCTCGGTAGCCGCTAACAACCCGCAGAACTTCAATTCCTGCTTCGATCGGACTGTAGAAAATGAGGTAATCATCGATCGGAAAACTCCGTACATTTTCCATTAACTCATCGCGATTCCGTCCCATACTCGGAAACTGCGAGAGAGTTTGACACTTATCGTTAATTCTGTCCAGAAAGCTTTCTGCTGCATCGAAACCGCTGCGATCGGCAATATAGTCCATAATCCTTTCTATATCCCGACTTGCCGGAATTGTAAATCTACAAATCCGATTCATATATCTGCTTGCGTGCGACGTTGTTGTAGCTTTAAGCGCAAACTCCGAAACATATCTTCAGCATCAATTACTTCACCCCGCCCGGCCGCATCCATTCCCAGACGAATTTCTTGCTGGAGTTCTTTGAAGCGTCCTTTATAGATATCTTCCCATTTATCGGACTGCAAGAATTTGATGAAAGCTAAGACTTCTTGTTGCTGGTCTGGCGATAAGACCTTCACATTTTCCAAAATGGCTTGTTCGACGGTCATAATTATCCCTTTATTTTGATTGCTATTCTACAATCTAGTAACAACATTATATCAAACGGGTGGCTTGACAGCAATTCAGGGGTGACTTCAATTAAATTAGCTTGGGATACTCAGTTAGTTTATCCCTTGCACAATTGCCTCTACTTACGCAGCAGAACTATTAACCAGTCTAACTGTAGGTCTGTCTGCACTTGTGGGCGATCGCAAATAACTTTCAAGTAGCGTCGCAACTGCTACAGTGTTTCCCAACAGATCGAAGAGCTCAAGTCGAAGAGCTCAAGGCTATAACCTATTTCTAGCCCCTCAACGTGATGCTGTTCTACAACTGTACCCCTCTCGCCGACATAAAGTCATTCTTCAGGAATATCGCATAACAAGATGACATCTGAATAAAGTTTATAGTTTATAGTATCCTCGGATTCAAGTTTCTTTAAACAGCAAAATACTTTCATAATTTTGTAAATCGAGAAATAGATCGATTTGCAAAGTTCCTATTTGTTCAAATCCCTGTTTTTGGTGAAACATGAGTGAACGATTATTAGCTATTGGGTGGGTAACAATAAACAGCGAAATAAATGAATTTGGAAAAACTTTATAAATTTCTTCATACATAAATCGAGCAACACCTCTACCCATGCAATCTAACTTTGTTGCTACTACTTGGAGATAAAAATGCCGATCGCTTGTGACTATTTTCTTAAAACCCTCATCTTTCCAGATAATTTTATTCAACATTTCCTCAGATATTTTCGGTTGTGATATAGCCACAAATCCCAGAATTTCCCCATCGGTTGTAGCTGCAACAAAATATCTGCCTGAATTATTTAAGCTTTTGACAATCTCATCTTCAGTAATTTTTGTTAGCAAAAAGCCTCGCTCGATCGACGTATTTTGACTGCGCGCATTAGAATTGTGAATATTGACGATCGCCTGTATGTCCTCTCGATCGGCTTCTCTAAAAGTTAGATATTCCATTGCATAGTGTGTAGGAACTCGGACAAGGGGCTTTAAGCCCCTTGCTACATGAGTAGAATTCTACCGCAGAACCCTAGCTGCCGCCAATTCGGGCGACATCGCGAGCGTTTTCTTCAAATGCAGCCGTCAGCGCATCATCACCGCTTAAACCCGCAGCGATCGCCCTTTCAATAGCCTGCAACACCCGCTTGTAATCCTTCGGCATCACCTTCACAAACACCGGCACCATCGAGTCCCAATTTGCCAAAACCTTCGATGCTTTCGCACTTCCAGTCAAATCACAATGAGTCTGAATTAACTGCCGCAAATCGCTAATTTCTTCAGCATCCTCCAACTTTTCTAAACCTACCATCGACATATTGCAGCGAGTTGCAAAATCCCCCGCTTCATCCAAAATGTAAGCAACACCGCCACTCATACCCGCAGCAAAATTGCGCCCGGTTTTGCCCAAAACTACAACTTTGCCGCCAGTCATGTACTCGCAACCGTGATCGCCCACACCTTCAACTACTGCGTTGACGCCGGAGTTACGCACAGCAAAACGTTCGCCCGCCATCCCTCGGATGAAAACCTCGCCGGATGTCGCGCCGTAAAGCACTACGTTACCGACAATCACGTTTTCTTCCGCGACAAAGGTAGAAGCTGGTGACGGATACAGGATGATTTTGCCACCGCTGAGCCCTTTGCCCAAATAGTCGTTAGCTTCGCCTTCGAGTTCCAGGGTGACTCCCTTGGGCACGAATGCGCCAAAGCTTTGCCCGGCGCTGCCTTGGAAGTGCAGGTGCACCGTGTCATCCGGCAAACCTTCCCAGTGGCGTTTGGTGATTTCGTTGCCGAGAATTGTGCCGACAACCCGGTTGACATTGGTAATCGGCAGCTTGGCGCGCACTTTTTCGCCGTTTTCGATCGCACCTTTGCACAAATCCAGCAGTACACTCATGTCGATCGACTTTTCTAAACCGTGATCCTGCGCCATCTGACAGTAGCGCCCGACATCCGCGCCCACCTCCGGCTGGTAAAGGATTTTCGAGAAATCCAAACCCTTAGCCTTCCAGTGTTCCACAGCTTGTTTCGCTTCCAAAACATCAGTCCGCCCCACCATTTCATTCAGCGTGCGGAAGCCCAACTGCGCCATAATTTCCCGGACTTCCTGCGCGACGAAGGTCATAAAGTTTACCGTGTGCTCGGGGTCGCCGGTAAAGTTTTTCCGCAACAGCGGGTCTTGCGTCGCTACGCCCACCGGGCAAGTGTTCTGGTGGCAAACGCGCATCATGATGCAGCCCAATGTCACCAGCGGCGCGGTCGCAAAACCGAATTCCTCAGCACCAAGCAAGGCAGCAATTGCTACATCGCGGCCGGTTTTCATTTGACCGTCAGTTTCTACCACAATCCGGCTGCGGAGATTGTTGAGTACCAAAGTCTGGTGAGTTTCAGCCAGTCCCAATTCCCAAGGTAATCCCGCGTGTTTGATCGAAGTCTGCGGCGACGCGCCGGTTCCGCCGTCGTAGCCGGAAATCAGCACGACATCGGCGTGGGCTTTTGCAACCCCGGCCGCGATCGTCCCGACTCCAACTTCCGACACGAGTTTCACGCTGATCCGCGCTTCCCGGTTGGCATTTTTCAAGTCGTGAATCAATTCGGCCAAATCTTCGATCGAATAAATGTCGTGGTGAGGAGGAGGCGAAATCAAACCCACACCCGGAGTCGAGTGCCGCACCTTCGCAATCCACGGGTATACTTTTTTACCGGGCAACTGTCCGCCTTCTCCGGGTTTTGCGCCTTGCGCCATCTTGATTTGGAGTTCCTGCGCTTGGGAAAGGTACAAGCTGGTAACGCCGAAACGCCCGGAAGCAACTTGTTTGATCGCGCTGTTTTTCGAGTCGCCGCGATCGTTCGTCCAAGTGTAGCGTTCCGGATCTTCCCCGCCTTCACCGGTGTTCGATTTGCCACCAATGCGGTTCATCGCCACAGCTAAAGATTCGTGGGCTTCCTTAGAAATCGAACCGTAACTCATCGCCCCAGTTTTGAAGCGTTTGAGAATAGATTCAACGGGCTCAACTTCCTCAATCGGTATCGATTCCCGCTGTTTGAATTGCAACAAACCGCGCAAGGTAAAATGCTGCTGGTTTTGTTCGTTTACCAGCGCAGAATACTGTTTGAAAAGCGTGTAACTGCCCTCGCGCACCGACTTTTGCAGCGCGTGAATTGTCTGCGGGCTAAACAAATGCGCCTCGCCTTCTTTCCGCCACTGATATTCGCCGCCGACATCGAGAGTATGTCCGCTGGATGGACGGTCTGGGAATGCGTGATTGTGGCGCAAAATTGCTTCTTGGGCGATGACTTCGAGGTCTACACCTTCAATCCGCGATGCCGTCCAAGCAAAGTATTTATTGACTACGGATTTGTTTAAGCCGATCGCCTCAAAAATCTGCGCGCCGCGGTAACTTTGAATGGTGGAAATCCCAATTTTCGAGGCAACTTTCGTCACACCTTTAGTTGCGGCTTTGACGTAATTTTTGCAAGCTGTTTTGTAATCGACATTTACCAGCAATCCTTCGCGGATCGAATCGGCGATCGTCTCGAAGGCCAAATACGGATTGATCGCGCCGCAACCGTATCCAATAAGTGTCGCAAAGTGATGCACTTCCCGAGGTTCGCCGGATTCGAGCACGAGTCCCGCCCGCGTGCGCGTACCTTTGCGGATCAAGTGGTGGTGCAGGCCCGCAACTGCCAGCAGCGCCGGAATTGGGGCTTGGTCTGGATTGATACCCCGATCGCTCAAAATGATGATATTCACCCCCGAGTCGATCGCGCTGTCTGCTGCTGCAAAAACCTCTTCTAATGCTTGTTCTAGACCTTTCACGCCGCTTTTGGGGTCGAACAAAATCGGTACGGTCAGCGACTTGAAATTGCCCTCATTTACGTGTTTGAGCTTAGCTAATTCTTCATTGCTGAGAATTGGCGTTTTCAGTTCAATCAAATGGCAGCTTTCCGGTTCCGGTTTGAGCAAATTGCGTTCAGCGCCGATCGTAGTTTCGGCAGAAGTTACAATTTCTTCGCGGATAGAATCGATCGGCGGATTGGTAACTTGAGCAAACAACTGCTGGAAGTATTCGTAAAGCAGTTTTGGGCGGTTGGAAAGCACCGCCAGCGGCGTATCCGCACCCATCGCGCCGACAGCTTCCACCCCATCTTTCGCCATCGGCGCTAACAGCAACCGCAGTTCTTCAAAGGTGTAGCCAAAGGCCATTTGCCGCTGCAATAATGTTTCGGGGTCGGATTCTGCCACTTCCGGCGCATCTTTGAGTTTGGCGATTTCGACCATGTGCTTGTCGATCCACTCGCGGTACGGGTGTTCCGAAGCAATTTGATGTTTAATTTCCTCATCAGAGACGATGCGGCCTTCCTCGGTATTTACCAGGAACATCCGGCCCGGCTGCAAGCGGCCGTTGAAAGCGATTCTTTCCGGGGCGATCGGCAAAACTCCAGCTTCCGATGCCATAATTACCAAGTCGTCTTTGGTGACGCAGTAGCGGGAAGGGCGCAAACCGTTGCGATCGAGCACTGCCCCGATCGAAGTACCGTCAGTAAAGGCGATCGAAGCCGGCCCGTCCCAAGGTTCCATCAAGCAAGAATGGTATTCGTAGAAAGCCTTTTTCTCGTCACTCATCGACTCGTGGGCCGTCCAAGGTTCCGGAATCATCATCATTACGGCGTGGGGCAAAGAACGCCCGGCCAAAGTCAGCAATTCTAGAGCATTATCAAAGATAGTCGAGTCGCTGCCTTCGATATTGATTAAATTGGGGATTTTCTTTAAGTCATCGCCGAACAGTTCCGACTCGAACAGCGATTGCCGCGCGTGCATCCAGTTAATGTTGCCGCGCATCGTGTTGATTTCGCCGTTGTGGGCGATGTAGCGGTAAGGGTGCGATCGTTCCCAACTCGGAAAAGTATTCGTGCTGAAGCGCGAGTGAACCAGGGCTAGAGCGCTTTCCATGTCGGGGTCGTGCAGTTCGGGATAATAATCCCCCACCTGCACCGGCATTAACATACCCTTGTAGACGATCGTCCGGCACGAGAGAGTGGAATTGTACCAGTAGGGGTCTGTGTTAGTCCTGCGGATGGCATTGTGAGCCCGTTTGCGGATGACGTACAGTTTCCGCTCGAAAGCCGCCTCGTCAATACCAGCAGCCCGCCGCAGGAACACTTGCTGCATGAAGGGTTCGCTAGATTTAGCGGTGTCGCCCAGGGACGAGTTGTCCGTGGGAACATCCCGCCAGCCGAGCACTTCCTGGCCTTCTTCTGCCGCGATTTCCTCAAAAATGCGCTGCCCGTTTTCCCGTTCAGTTCGATTGGGCGACGAGTAAATCGCGCCAACGCCGTACTCGCCGGCTTCGGGAAGTTCGATGTTTTGCGCGGCAGCCGCTTTCTTGAGAAACTTGTGGGGCACTTGCATCAGAATCCCCGCCCCGTCTCCCGTGTTGGGCTCGCAGCCGCACGCGCCCCGGTGGTCGAGGTTCAGCAGGATTGTCAGTGCCTGCTCGACAATTTCGTGGGATTGCTGACCCTTGACGTGTACAATAAATCCGACTCCGCAAGCGTCGTGCTCGAACTGCGGATCGTACAAGCCTTGTTTTTGTGGCAGTTCGTTGCTGTTCATTTTGATGTTTTCCTAAAAGTGACGAAAAAATTGCGATCGACAGAGTGCCAAGCTCTTTATTGTACCTAATATGTATTTTCTAATCATGTGAGCTTGGAAGTTTTCAGCTTAAGAAAATTGTTAGATCTCAGCAGTCATTAGTCATTAGTCATTAGTCACAATAAAAATACTCCCCTTCCCTTACTCTCCCCTCTCCCACTCGTGACAGGTCGAGGTTTGTTACAACCGCATGAGTTATGAACTTCCCTCCCAGGGCGAAAATCAAGTGATGAAATGAAACTGCATCCAAAACCCCCATCTTGAAAAATCAGGATCTCCAGGATTAGTCACGTATCGCGTCCAAACAAATGCCTCAAGCGATTTGGTTGGCGACGTGGAGCTCTTCCTTGTACACTCCTAGATCGTTGCGACCCTGACTGCAAAGACCCGCGGTTGATTCTGACTGACCTGAAGCCCCAGTAAGCCGACCTTCTCTCCTATGGGCTACCTCCTGTTACCTCACGCCCAGAATACCATTCTCGCTTCACAGACCTTTCGAGCCCGTTCCGCCAAGAGTATATTTTCTTGTGGGCCGTTGTTCCGAGCCCGTAAAAGACTTATTAACAATGGTGCAAGATGTAAGTTTACCGAATGTGTTTACCGCGCTGTCAAATTTCATCGTTGGCAATGCCATCATACCCGTTTACTTGACCAAGAATTTCAAAGGTAGTACCCGCCACGCGATCGATCCGTGGAATCAATCCAAAATCTAAAATCTAAAATCCTCAAGCCCCCGAATTTGTCTCGCGCAAGTCAATCCAAAATCCAAAATCTAAAATCTAAAATCGAATGACCCACAAAGGACTCAACGAATGCGGTTAGTGCTCGCTGTTTCCACTCTGTCGATGGCGATCCGGGCGTGGTGCTTTGGAATCATCAATCACCTCACCTCAACTCTCGAACCCACATTCCGCACCCCCAACTGGCACATAGGCAGATGGAGGGGATAAAAGTGAATCATCCGAGATAATAAGTAA
>NZ_JAUBSX010000058.1:0-47947 GCF_036704885.1 Microcoleus sp. F4-D5
TCGATGGTGGTGACATCAACGAGCAAGCCGATTGGATGAACCAAGAATCCTCGTGCCTTTATGCCGAGGAGTGTCAAATAAATTAGTCTGGCAGCACAGATCCAAAATTGCCAAACCTTCGTATACCACCAATAGGAGAAGGCTCAGCAACAGCGCAAAAGCGCGACAGGTTGACAGATTTCAACCTGTTGCTACAAAAGTAAAACCCGCGAATGCGGGTTATTTACCATTGATTTGTGCAAAAAATTCATTGCAATAAAGGTGCTAACTGTGAAGCTCACAAAAAAAATTCGCCGAACCATACTAGCTATTGAAGTAGCTCTAATTGCTCTATTAACTCCAGGGATAATTGTCGCTTCTGACCACGACGACGGCGAAGTAGATATCAAAGGTCGCGCTGTAAATTTAACTGACCTGTACGTATATCGCGAAAAAGACCAAAACTCCGGTGCTGCGGACGGGGATTTAGTATTTACCATGAATTCAAATCCCAGGTCTGTCGCCCGTTATCAATATTATTTCAGCACTACAGCCCTCTACCAATTTCACATCACGCAAGTAGGTGACGTGAATTCTACACCTACTGGACGCTCGGATATTATCTTGCGGTTTGCCTTCAGTCCGCCTAACAATCAAGGTATGCAAGCGGTAGCTGTAACTGTTGTTCGCGGTGGCTCGGAGACAACTACTAAGACTACAGTTAACGGCGGGCTAATTGCCACAACTCCGCTGAATTCTAATGCTGTTTTGAATACAGTACCTGTGGGCGGTTCTAACTTGACTGTATTTGCCGGGTTGCGGGAAGACCCGTTTTTCTTCGATGTGGAACAATTTTTCCGAGTTCGCGCCGCAGCTTTGGGAACTGGGCCGCGTACTGCTTTCAAACAACCGAATCAAGCGATCGACTTTACTAAAGGTTACAACGTCAATACAATTGCTGTCCGCGTTCCGAAAGCATTTTTGCAAGCTGGAAGTGGGGCGAATACTTTTGATGTTTGGTCAACTGTTTCTATCCGCGATGGAGCTGGCGGTTTCAAACAATTCGAGCGTTTGGCGAGACCTGCAATTAATGAGGGTTTGATAGTTACTCCCGCTTATCTGGAAGCATTCAATAATATTCCTCCGAGATTGGATTTGAGCGCTGCTGCTGCTCCCGTGCGGCAGGAAGCTGTTGCTACTCTGAATGCTGTGGATCTTTTGGACGGTCGGGATAATGTCGATCCAAATGCGATCGCTGGAGCTTTCTTACCCGATGTCATGCGGATCGATACCACAAAAACCAGCGGCTACGCTAGCGCTACAAATGCTCAAGGAAGTTTGATCGGAGGTCGTATGCTGATGGACGACGTTATTGATATCACTCTGGGAGCTTTGGTGGGCTCTCCGGTTAGCGATAACGTTTCTTATAACGGAACTCCGGGAAATCCGGCTCAGGGACACAAACCTTTAGAACCGACTTTTCCTTATTTGGCTTTGCCTAATTAGTCATTAGTCATTAGTCATTAGTCATTAGTCATTAGTCATTAGTTATTGATTATTGGCTAGTGACATATCGGAAATGCTTTTTTTAACCGCAGATGCAGGCGGATTAACGCAGATGAACGCGGATGTATGAAAACAAAAATAGGACAAGGAATAAAATCGGATATCTTCGGGTGGGGGCTGCTGATAGTAGTGCCTGTAGCTGGGATGGTAGTAGTAAATTTCTCTCCTAATTGGCGTTTTATTTCAGAAATTTTTTCTAACAAAAGTGCCGAAAATCTCGATATTAATTACCGATATCATTTCTCGGAAAGTTTGAGAAATAATCCCAATCAAAAGGAAGCAATTCAGCAAGAAATTGCTTTTTACCAGCAGCGATTGGCTGTTGATTCCCGCAGCGGTTTGAACCGGGCGGCGCTGGCGGGATCTTATTTAAAAATGGCTCGCGCTACTGGGGAGGGAGGTTGGTTTTTATTGGCAGAACAGGCGGCTCAAAGGTCGATCGCCGATTTGCCTTTTGACAACAAAGGTGCGCTTTTAGTTTTAGCTCGAATTGCTGAGGCAAGACACGATTTTGCTACTGCTTTGCGCTTTGCTAAACAGGTGGGTTTTGACAATGAAGAGGCGATCGCCCTGGAAGTTACATCTCACTTAGCAATGGGAAAAGTGAGCGAGGCAAATGCAGCGGCAGAAGCTTTAGTTAACCGGATTCCGAACTTGGGTTCTCTCACTTTGAGAGCTTTGGTGAGAGAGTCTCAGGGCCGAGATGCTGAGGTTTTGCAGGATTACCGCCAAGCAATGGCGGCGGAGGAACCGGGAGAGGTTGCGGGTTCGGCGCGGGCCCGATCGCTCTTGGGTCGATTTTACGCGCGTCGCGGGCAGTTTGTGCAGGCGAAAGCGCTGTTTTTGGAGGCGCTGCGGTTGGTGCCGCGATACCCGCTGGCGCTGATTTATTTGGCGGATTTGGAGACGCGCCAGGGCAATTATCGGGAGGCGGAAGGCTATTACAGGAAGGTTTCGGCGTATTCTGGCCCAGTTGCGACGGTGTTCGATCGCATTGTCGATCGCGGTATGGCGAGGGTGAAGGATTTGCAGGGAGATGCGATCGAATCCCGGCGACTTCGCGACAAAGCAGAAGCAGGGCTGCGCCAGGAACAGGTTTCTGGATCTGGCGGTTTTGGCCACCGCAGGGATTTGGCAAGTTTGCTGCTGGAAAAAGGTCGATCGCAGGATGTCGCGGAAGCGCTGGCGTTAATGCAGGAGGAGGTGAAAATTCGGCGGGATGCGGTGACGCTGGATACTTTGGCTTGGGCGCTTTCGAGTTCTGGGGAATGGCAAAAAGCCGATCGAGTCATGGCCGAAATAGTGCGATCGGGGATTCGGGATGCGGGGATATTTTACCGGGCTGGTGCGATCGCCCGGACTTTAGGTAAGGATGCTGAATCTCGCGCTTATTTTCAAAAGTCTAAGGAAATTGACCCGAGTTTTGACGATCGATCTCGCCAAGCATTGGGTTTGGGAAGTTATGAATTTTGAGATTAGCTAATAGCAGCCATTCGGCCAAGTTCGCCATTCCGTCAATCCGCCAGGGGTTTCAACCCCTGGCTAAAAGCTTAATTCCTCTTGCATAGGACTAAAAGATTTCACTAAAAAGTAGAAAATCTTTTAGTCGGTTTCAACCGACTTTCGCTTTCTCGACGGGGATTGAAATCCCCGGCGGGCTTGCGGGTAAGCGCGCCGTAAAAATCACAACAAAAACAAATAATTCATCCGAAAATCACTAAAAAAACAGGTATTTATGCAGTACAAACTTAACCGATTTTTAAAATTATTTATCCTATTTTTTCTGACATTTTTCTTATTACTAACAACCTCAACCCGACCAGTTTACTCGCACTGGTCAGACTTATCCGTAGCAGAAATAGTAGTCAACGATTTGCAAACCGAAATAACCTTAACTTTCCCAACAGGCTTAACAAACTTCGCCGACGACAATCGAGACAGCCAGCTACAACCTGCTGAAATTCGCAGCAACCAAACACAGCTAGAAAAGTTTTTCAGCCAACAAATTCGCATTACCAACAGCAGTAACATTCAAGGCTCCGTAGCAGTAAAACCGCTAGAAATATCAGCTAAAAGCGCCAGTGTTATCCAGCAGCCGAATACCCACAGTACCTTAATCTTAAACTACACCTGGCCCGCACCTTCTCAAAATACAACCCCCGGTTTACCTGACTCAATTTCCATCTCCAAACCCGAGAAATTGCGGATTAATTACAATCTGTTTTTGCCCGGAGTTCCGACAGCTAGCTGTCAAGCTACGATCGTGCAAGCGGGTGCTGTAAAAAGCTTTGTATTTACGCCGCAAAACCGCGACTTTTTGTTAGCAGGAAAGGAATCTATTTGGGATTCAGGTTGGAGTTTGCTGCTAGCAGTAGCGGGAGCATTTGCTTGGGGATGCGTGCACGCGATGTCGCCCGGACACGGCAAAACCATAGTCGGCGCTTATTTAGTGGGTTCGCGGGCTACTCCGATACACGCTTTATTTCTAGCAGCGACGACTACAATTACTCACACTGCCGGTGTGTTTGCGGTGGGCGGAATTACTTTGTTTGCTTCTAACTTAATTGACCAAGAAAAATTAGATCCTTGGCTGAGTTTAATCTCGGGTTTATTAGTAGCCTCGATCGGTCTTAACTTATTATTATCAAAAATTAAGACGAGGTTGGTAGTGAGGACTGAAGCTCTCAAAAAAATCAAAAGTAAAGTTTTTAATAAAAACTGGTTTCTCAGGAATAAAGTCGTTACTGCGGAATGTGAAGAACCAGTAAATCTTTTGAGTAGAGGAACTTGGGAGAGAGAATTTAAACCTGTAAAACCCGATATATCTCACCACTACCACCATCACGGAGACGGCCGGATTCACTCGCATTTGCCTCCAGGTGCTGACGGTTCTCCGATTACTTGGAAAAGCTTATTGGCGTTGGGGATTTCTGGCGGTTTGTTGCCTTGTCCTTCCGCTTTGGTGATGCTGTTGAGCGCGTCGGCTTTGGGCAATGTTGGTTTGGGAATGACGTTAGTGGTAGCGTTTAGTTTGGGATTGGCTTTAGTGCTGAGTGCGATCGGATTAATCTTAGTTTATGCAAAACGGAATTTTGATAAACTGCCCAAACAGATAACAGCAGTCAAATTTCTGCCTGCGATTAGTGCGATGTTTGTAATGTTTTTGGGGTTGGGAATTACCGGACAGGCGATGTTGAAAATATTGGCTGCAAATCAATGGGTAATTGGCAATGGATAAGCAGAAAATTAGGACTCTCATTCCTAACTGCAAACTTAGAAATAAGTCTGATTTTAGATACCCGATTTCTTGAAGAAGCCGGGTATCTGGGTATTGTGTTTTTTACCCGTTGCTCACTTATCAGGCCGCACTATGTTTATTAATAATTTTGGCTAAATCCGGTACTCCGTTTTCCACGTAAGTCTTAGCTGAGGGGCGGAGTTTGGCATAGGCGCCTTTAACCATTGATCTTGTGCTTTTCTCGACCCTTTTGTCACTTATCTGGAGCAATTCGTCTGCTACTTCACCTTTTCTTTGGGCTAGATATTCTACTGGGTTGCCATTGTTTTTCGCTTCAGTCCACATCGGATCGAGTGCGATCGAGATTTCTGGCAGAAGTTGATCTAGGACTTGGGCGCAATAGTCAGCCCGTATCCCCTTGACAGTAGAGTAGGCAGCTTTAAGAGCCAGACCACCCAATCCCGGCGCTGCTGCAACTTGTTGGTCTATCAACTTTACACAGTCATCAACAAAAGTTTCTCTGTGGTTTTCATTCAAGAGAATATCGCTAAGTCCCATTTTCACTTTCCTTGATTTAATAGTCAATGTGCTTATTAGCTTTAAGCTCAATCTGACATCATATATCTATTTTGAGCGTTTACTCAAGGTTTGCCAAGTTTTTTAAGGTTTGAATGTCTCTACGAGACAACCTAATGTTGAGATTTGTCTAGTATGTTATGGGAATTAATGTTCTATCTGCTACTAATTATTGGCCTGCGGTTTGTAGTAAGGGCTTGAGTCCTTATTAGGTGATATTAATGAGAAATTTAGTCCTCACTACAAACTGATGAGTTGTGAACGCTCACATAAAACATAGAACAGCTCGAAAAAAATATTATAGAGGCTCTGTCTAAGTCCGATCGCACTTGCACGTATTATATGGCACGTATCATTAGGATTAGACATTCGGCTTGATGCCCGCAGGTGTTGCAATGACGGGAACTTTTAGGGTTTGAGCGGGGCGATCGCTCGAGCGCAATACCAAATTTTTCGGTAATTTCGCGGAAGTGCTTAGTCCGGGAAATATTTGAAGCGATAAGGTTAAGCCGGCCGCTAATAATAGTTTTTCTAACATGGCACTGTCTCCCATACATATGCCCTAGGGCATAATTCCTCTTACACCTACAAGATATAAACATCCTCAGTCCCTTGGTGCGATCGCAGGGACATTGTTAAGTGACACGTATCACGCCTCAACGGGGGGTGATGGGGATAGGGGGTGAAGGGGATAGGGGGTAAAGGGAGAGGGAAGTGGGGGAGAGTGGGAAAATATTGGCTAGGACTTCTACCGTCAACATCCCGATCGATCCCGTACACAGTTTCAGTGCCGAACTTCCCTCCAAATCGATAATTGTCCCAGAGAAAGAAGCCGTTGAGTCTCTCTCAAAGGTAGAATTAGCCCGTAGAAGTTATTTGACACAGCGGAGGTACCGACAATATGCTTGCATACTTTTTGGCGTTGGCAGTCGGTCTGGGCAGCTTCAGTATTTACATGGCGGCATTCTTTTTTCCAGAAGTTCACCGCAAAAGTGATTTTACCTGGAGCGGTGTAGGACTTTTTTATGCGTTAATTTTATGGGTTTGTGCGGGACGGATTACCGGTGCTCTGCTGCTTGGTCAAATGGCGGGCGTGGCTATGTTGGGCTGGTTTGCTTGGGAAACTCTGACTTTGCGCAGACAGGTGACGCCCGTTGCTGAGCAAACGCCGATTCCTCAGTCGGTGAATTTGCCGGGGGCTGCGGGCGGGCCGTTAGCGGGCTTGTTTGGCAAGAAAAAAGAGCCCGCAGCGAAAAAACCTAAGTTTGTTCGATCGCCCAAACCGAAAACTGATGCGGTTCCAGCACCCGCTGCGGATAAGGGCGAGGTCAAGCTAGAGGAAAAGCCGGCGACTTCCCCAATAGCTGAAATTGCCGAAAGTTCGACGATCGAGCCGACCGCCGAAAGTGCGATCGCCCCTGACTTGAAAATTCCCGACAGCAGCGCACCAGCAATTGCAGAAATACCCGTCTTTTCGGTCGAAACTCCTGTTGCTGAGACTTCACCAACCCCAGCAGAATTAGCCAGCAACTTCACTCCTCTACCCCTACCTCTAGAATTTTCAGAAATTCCAGCAGCAGCAACTGTGGAGCCAACAGAGGCTCAACCAGAAGCAAAACAGCAGCCAGAAGACGATGATTTTGAGGAGATGTGGAGGGCGATGGCTAAAGAGTCGCAGTCTGCTGCGAGTTCGGCAGCCCCAACGGCGACACCAACGCCAGCCTCTGAGGCAAACTCAACTTCTGCCAAAACAGCTAAAAAATCCGGCGGTTTCGGAAGTCTGTTCGGCAATATCAAAAATAGTCTAGGCGGTATGTTGGGACGGGGTGCGGGTAAAAACAAGTCTGATGCAACTCCCCAGACAGCACCAACACCTTCAGCCACTCCAGAATCGATCGCACCTGAATCTAAAATAACGGCAACTCCTGCACCGGATCTCGACCAGATTCTCGAATCCGAATTAGCCGAGGCCGCTGCGGAAGTTGCAGCCGAAAGCAGCAGCACTGCTGTTGAAACCAGCCAAGGAGTGCCGTTTCCCACCGATGTTGAAACAATGGCCGAGTTGATGGCCGCAGAAACCGCGAGTTCTGACACAATAGGGGAAACTCCAATTTTAGACGGAGCCTCCGCTGAAACTCAGACAGCGCCGCTGGCTCAAGAAACGCCGGAGGTCCGGGTGGGTGAACCGGAAGCAGCAGCAGCAGGCGCAACGGAAGCAGAAGCCCCTCCTGTATCTCTAGAAATGACTGTGGTGGAAGTGGCAGAGCCCGTAGAGATACAAGTACCGGGAGAACCTGGGTTGAGCGTGCAGGTGGAAACGGTTTCAGTATCAGCGATCTCGATCGTCGAATCCACAGATACAAAACCATCTTCTGAGGGAGAACAACCGGAATTGATTCGCCCGAATCCCCCCATTTCGGAGGTAGCAGACACTGCTCGAGCAGCCGAAGAATCCAAGTCTGAGAAGGTATCCGGCGAAGATAAGCCGTTATCTTGAGGAAGAAAGCAAAAGGTAGAAACCAGAATTTTTTTGATTCTGCTTTCTGCCTTCTGCCTTCTGCCTTCTGCCTTATTTCTTTTTCCTTATTCCTTTTTCCTTAATATTATGAAAGCAATTATGGTCGTGGGAACAACATCTCACGCAGGGAAATCTTTAGTAGTGGCAGCGTTGTGTCGAATCTTTTCTCGGAGAGGCTGGCGCGTAACTCCGTTTAAAGGTCAGAATATGGCACTGAATTCCTATGTCACAGCGGCCGGCGGAGAGATTGGTTACGCTCAAGCAGTGCAAGCTTGGGCCGCAGGCGTCGCACCTTGGGTAGAAATGAATCCGATTTTGCTCAAGCCCCAAGGAGACATGACTTCTCAATTGATTGTCAAGGGCAGGGCGATCGCCAATGTGCGAGCATCTCAATATTACGAGCAGTATTTCGATATCGGCTGGCAAGCTATTCGGGACTCTTTAGAATTTCTCCGCCAAGAATTTGACATGATTGTGTGTGAGGGAGCCGGTAGTCCTGCTGAGATCAATCTCAAACACCGCGATTTAACAAATATGCGGGTAGCTAAATATTTAAAGGCTCGAACTTTGCTAGTAGTTGATATCGATCGCGGCGGTGCTTTTGCTCACATTATCGGTACTTTGGAATTGCTCGATCCAGACGAACGGGCTTTAATTAAAGGATTCATTATTAATAAGTTCCGAGGGCAAAAATCCATATTAGATCCGGGCCTGACTTGGCTGGAAGAAAGGACGGGAATCCCGGTAGTTGGGGTGATTCCTTGGATAGACGAAGTGTTTCCCTCAGAAGATTCTCTCGATTTGCTCGATCGGCGTTCTCCCAATTCTCAAACCGACATCAATATTTCGGTTATCCGCCTGCCCCGAATTTCTAATTTTACCGACTTTGACCCCCTGGAGTCGGAAACTACTGTCACAGTCAAATATGTCAGCCCAAAAGACCATTTAGGCCATCCAGACGCCGTGATTTTACCAGGGTCTAAAACTACAATTTCTGATTTGCACGTGCTGCGCCAAACAGGTATGGCAAAATCTATTCAAAATTACTTAGTAGCTGGCGGTACAGTCATGGGGATTTGCGGCGGCTTTCAGATGCTGGGAGAAAGTATCAGCGATAAAGAAGGCCTTGAGGGAGAAAAAGGAGAATTTCCAGGATTAGGATTGCTACCTTTGAAAACTGCGATCGCACCGAACAAAATAGCTCGCCAACGAATCGTAACATCTAACTATCCTCAACCGGGTTTGCCAGTTTCCGGTTACGAAATTCATCAAGGAAAAACGCAAATCCTAGAGTCAGATTTGACTGAACCGTTATTTGACGATGGGAGTTTAGGCATTGTCAACACTTCTCAATCAATTTGGGGTACATACCTGCACGGCATCTTTGACAACGGAGCTTGGCGGCGAGCTTGGTTAAATCACTTGCGGCAGCAGCGGGGACTCCGCGCACTGCCTACAGGTATTTCTAATTACCGAGAACACCGAGAAGCTTTGTTAGACTCTCTAGCAGATACAGTGGAAAAGCATTTAGATATCAAGCATATTTTAGGTTAATTAGTTAACAGTTGACTGTTGACTGTTAACTGTTAACTATTGTTTGTTAGAGTTGAGGTTAAAATTGAATGACAAAAGTTTGTTTTTTACCTGATAACGTGACAGTTGAAGCTGAACCAGGAGAGCTTTTGCTTGATGTAGCCAAACGTGCAGGGGTTTCTATTCCTACCGGCTGCCTCATGGGTTCTTGTCACGCTTGCGAAATAGAAATTGACGGCGGAGATACGATTTGTGCTTGTATTTCCGGCGTCCCTTCCGGGAAAAAGCAAGTGACAATTAATCTCTATGTTGACCCGACTTGGTAATTTGTCAGTTGTCAGTTGGCAGTTAGTTGTTGGTTGTTGGCATTAGTCATTAGTTAACAGTCAACAGTCAATCGATTTTAGATTTTAGATTTTAGATTTTAGATTGTTATCAGTCAACAATCAACAGTCAACAGTCAACAGTCAATCGATTTGAGATTGTTATCAGTCAACAATCAACACAACAATCAACAGTCAACAGTCAACAGTCAATCGATTTGAGATTTTAGATTGTTATCAGTCAACAGTCAGCAGTCAACAGTCAACTGACTAATTTTTTTGCCATTCTTGCTGTTTCTTGCGAGCAGATTGCAGCCATTTTTGGGATTCGGGATAAACAGTTGTCCCGGGTTTGACGGATTCTAATTGATTGATAATTTGTTGCAACTGACCCAGAGAGTTACCGGGATTTTGATTCGGAGAATTCACATCATTTTGCAAGTTGGCAAACAAGCTTTTAGCTGCTTGTAAAGCTGTAGCCGAATCTTTTTCTGCTGCCAGTCTCATCTGGGCAATTCCTAAGTTTTTCTGATATTCAGCAAGTTTGGTTTGAGCGTCGAGATAGCCGGGGTTATCGACTGGAATCAATTTCAGTCTGTTAATAGCTTCTTGCCACAATTCTGCTATTTGTTCCCACTGTGCGGCTGGATGCGGCGGTTTTTGGGAGGCGACGGCGGCGGAGAGAGCAAATTCTTTAGCAGCTTCAATTAAGTTGTCAGCCTGCACAGAACCGGTGGCGACGCCGCCCATTGCTTGAAAGTCTCTTTCTGCTGCTTTGAGTGTTTTCTTAGCCGTTTCTCCCGCGAGGGTTTCGGCGGGAATTTGATTGAGTTGATCGATCGCACTTTGCCAATTTACCGTCGCTTTTTGTCTATCTGCAGCGGTTTTGGCTTGCTGATACTGCTGTTTCGCCGCCTTTAGCGTTTGTTCTACTTGATTTAACTGAGTAAAAGCATTTTTTTGCTGGAAAATTTGAGCCTCCATCCGCCCGACATTTTTGCGGGCGGCTTGAAATTCATCGAGTGTAAACTGCCAACTGCAGCTAAAAAAAGAGCAGTACCTTTTTGGGTAATAGCCGAGGAACCACACAGGCAAGGCGTCGAGGTGTTTTTGAGCCTCTTTTGCTTTGGTTTCGCCCAAGTCAAAATCAGCGACAGCAGTGGCTTTATTGATGAGTTGATCGGATTGTTCCACAAGGGCGATCGCCTGCCGGTAATTGTGATCCATACTCATAAAACTCGGCAGCAACAATATCGGCATTGTTTTCGCCACGGGCCAGCGAATCATGGGAAAAGGTAGGTTAATCAGCCAAATTATCCCCGCAGCACTTCCCAACAAACTCCCAGCAAAGATGATTTTACTGAACAATCCGGGCGGGCGGTTGGCTTTGACGGCAGCTTTGAGCACTTGTTCGCTGAAGTTGGGAAATTCGTCTTTGAAGGTATCGCGGATTTCATCTCTTGAGGCGAAAGTCCCCTTTTGCGATCGCAACTTCTCCAACCGCTTGATGACCATCCGTCGGTAGACTTCACCTCCTAGACTATCAGCCGCCGCGCACTTGTCAATTTCTGCCCGCAAAATTTCAAAAGCTCGATCGGTAAGACGCGCCATAAAACTCACCTATTCCCTTTTAATTACTTTACAGGTTGCCGGCCACAAAAATTGTTAAAATATATAAAGTTTATATCAAATAATCCGAATTAAGTTCATGCCCACTGCTTTAATCACCGGTGCTTCTGGCGGAATTGGTGCAGCCTTTGCCGCCGAATTAGCCAAACGCCAGCACAATCTAATCTTGGTAGCTCGTTCCGAAGACAAATTGCAACAGCTAGCTGCTAAACTGCAACAACAATTCAATATTTTGGTCGAAATTATCGTTCAAGATTTGAGCGCACCGGGCGCTGGAACTGCTGTATTTGATACGGTTGTTAAAAAAGGTTGGACGGTAGATTTGTTGGTGAATAATGCGGGTTTTGGCGATTACGGTGTTTTTGCCGATCGCCCGCTTGCGAAACAACTAACAATGGTGCAACTAAATATTGTAGCATTAGTTGAACTCTCGCACTTATTTTTGCAGGGAATGCGGCAGCGAAAAGCAGGAAGTATCATCAATGTTGCCTCCATCGCAGCTTTTCAACCGATGCCGTACTTATCAATTTACGCAGCAAGTAAAGCCTTTGTCCTGAGTTTCAGCGAGGCGCTTTGGGCGGAAAACAAAGATTTAGGAATTCGCGTTTTGTGCCTGTGTCCAGGGCCGACAGAATCGGACTTTTTTGCAGTAGCTGAATTCCCGAAAGCTTTGGCATCCAGCAGCGGGCAAAAACTCGTTCCAGCAGCGGAAGTAGTGCGAGATGCTTTGAAAGCTTTAGAAAAAAATGAGTCTAATGTTGTGACAGGGGGAATTCCCAATCAAATCATCGTAAATATGCCTAGATTGATGCCGCGAGAAGTTTTGGTGAAGTCGGTAGAAAAGCTGTTTCGGGCGAAAGACGAATAATCGCGATCGTTGACAATATAAATAAACCCGCCCCCACCCAAGGACAAACATTCGATCGCCCAAAACCCAACTTTTCCCAAAACAATCAAACATCCCGATCGTGTAGGGGCGGGTTTTACCAACCATCCCCAATTCCCACCAACAATCTAGATAAACCCGCCCCCACCCAAGGACAAACATTCGATCGCCCCTAATCCAAATTTTCCCAAAAGTCGATCGCACATTCGGGCCACCAAAATCCCCGACGCTACCCCACAAATCCGCCGGGTTGAAACCCCCGTCTCATAGCAAAAGTCCTCTAAAAGAGGACTGAAAAGCACATTAAATAAACAATCAAGTATTTGCCACCATAATCGATTATTTGTCACCATTATTCAGTCGGTTTCAACCGACTTTAGCTATGAGACAGGGGTTTCAACCCCTGGCGGAATCGCGGAATCGCGGACAAACAAACGACCCCCAGGACAAACCATCGCACCCACGGACAAACCATCGGGCCGACAAATAAACGATAAATCCCCGTGGTGTTGCAAATATTGTCGCCCAAATGCGAGAACCCTTACAAAAAACTTGGCATCGCCCGCCCCAAACAGATGAGTTTCACCGATAATAAATGAATGGATCGCACAATCCCAAATCCGAAATCGCAATGAAGTCAGAACGCCAACAAGCCTATCTCAACCTGATAAATCAACTGCTAACCTGTACCAGCGGCGAAGAAGCCCAGATATTGAAAACTCACCCGGAATTGCTGGATGATGGCTTGGTGGCGGCAATGCTAGAAGAGGCAGATCGTCTTAGAGAACAAGGCGAACTAAATAATGCTAATTGGTTGAAAAATTTTGCAGGGCTACTGGGTAAGGTGGATGGCGACTTCCTAGCGGGAATTGAATTGAAAGCGGAAGCAGACAGGCTGTCAGAACAAGGCTATCAGCAGAATAACCTCTGTCAATATCGAGAAGCTTTGCAGTCTTGCGAACAGGCATTAACTATTTATAGGGAAATCGGATATCGCAAAGGAGAAGCGGGTTCCCTCGGCAATTTGGGCTTAGTTTGCAATTTTTTAGGGCAATACGACAAGGCGATCAAATTTCACGAACAGTCTTTAGGGATTTCACGGGAAATCGGCGATCGTCAAGGAGAAGCTGCTTCCCTTTACAATTTTGGTGTCGCTTACGATTCTTTACATAAATACTACAAAGCTATCGAATTGTACGAACAGTCTTTAGTGATTTTACGGGAAATCGGCGATCGTCAAGGAGAAGTCACTCGTCTCAGCAATTTGGGGAATGCTTACTGGATATTAGCGCAATTCCACAGAGCGATCGAGTTTCACGAACAGTCTTTAGCAATTGAACGGGACATCAGAAATAGTCAAGGAGAAGCCACTTCCCTAGGCTATTTAGGGAATTCTTACTATTCCCTAGGGCAATTCCACAGGGCGATCGAATTGTACGAACAGTCTTTAGTAGTTTTACGAAAAATAGGAGAGCGTGAAGGGGAAGCAAGTTCCCTAAATAATTTGGGCAATGCTTACAATTCCCTAGGGCAATATCACAGGGCGATCGAATTTCTCGAACAGTCTTTAGTAATTTCACAGGAAATCGGAGATCGTAAAGGAGAAGCAATTTCCCTAAACAATTTGGGCAATTCTTACGATTACCTAGGGCAATATCACAGAGCGATAAAATTTTACCAACAGTCTTTAATGATTAAACGGGAAATCGGTGATCGTAATGGAGAAGCAGCTTCCCTTTGCAATTTGGGTATTGCTTACAATTATTTAGGGCAATACCATAAGGTAATCGAATTTCAGGAACGGTCTTTAAAGATTTCACATAAAATCGGAAATCGTCAATGGGAAGCAAATTCCCTTAGCGATTTGGGCTTAGCTTACTATCAAATCAGCAAGGGACTTAGGATTCTTTATAAAAGCATTCCCAGAATCCTAGCCTTCATTGTTAAACAAATTTTCATTATTTTTGATCATTATTGCCTTGAACAAGCAGAATCACAACTTCGTGCCTCGATCGCAATTCATGAAACTCTGCGTTCTGAATTGGTAAGTAATGACCACAAAGCCTCAATCTTTGAAACCCAAATATCTCCCTATCGCGACCTACAAAAAGTTCTAGTTGCCCAAACTAAATTTGATGAAGCCTTAGAAATTTCCGAAATGTCCCGCACCCGTGCCTTCGTCGAATTATTGCAACAAACCTTATTAACGAATGATTTGCCAGCGAATGACCAAACAGATAGATTATCAATTCCCAAAATCCAACAAATCGCCCGCGACAGAAACTCCACAATAGTTGAATATTCGATTATCTCTGATGAAGATATTTACATCTGGGTAATCCAACCAAACGGCAACATCACCCATCGCGCCGCCAACCTCCAACCCCTCAAGCAACAAAACCAAACCCTCAAACAAATCATCCTCAAAACCCGCGTCTCCATCGGCACCGTAGAAACCGACGACCAAGGCAACAAAATTCAGCCAGAATCCCACTACCAACCAGACAAAACAGGTGGCTTTCCCCTATTGCAACTCCTCCATCAAATCCTAATCGAACCCATCATCGACTTACTCCCCACCGATGCCAATTCCCCCATCATCTTCATCCCCCACTACGACTTATTTTTAGTACCCTTCGCCGCCTTGCAAGATAGCAACAACCGCTACCTAATCGAAAATCATACCATCCTCACCGCCCCTTCCATCCAAGTATTAGAAAAAACCGCAGAACATCAACAGCGAGTGCGAGGATTGAGACAAGCCGCCCTAATTGTCGGCGATCCAACCATCGCCGCAAAATTCAACGAAAACCCCTACAAACTCCGCCAAATCCCCAGGGCAAAAGAAGCCGCCGAAGCCATTGCCGCAACTTTAGGAACCGAAGCAATTAGCGGAAAAAAAGCCACCAAAGTCGCCATTTTAGACAGAATGCTAAACACGCGCATCGTCCATTTATCCGCCCACGGACTCCTCGACGATTTCCAAGGTTCCGGCATCCCCGGCGCGATTATTTTAGCACCATCAGGAGACACCGACGACGGCGCGCTTAACGCCGCAGAAATCCTGCAATTAAAACTCGATTCCGAACTCGTAGTATTAAGCGCGTGCAGCACCGGAGGCGGTAAAATCACCGGAGATGGAGTCATCGGATTGTCGCGCTGCTTCATCGTCGCCGGAGTCCCCAGCATCATCGTTTCTCTGTGGAATATGGGTGCGCCAGCAGCCAAATTGCTAATGACAGAATTCTACCAAAATTTAGCACGGGGCGACAATCGAGCAGCCGCCTTGCGGTGTGCTATGCTAACCACAAAAGCTCGATTTCCGCGTCCCATAGCTTGGGCTGCATTTACCCTAATTGGCGAAACCGAAACTTTACCGCTGTCAACTGAAAAGAGTGATTTAAGGAGATTAATAATGTCACTTCCCGATGATGCCACACCCGAAGAAATTGTGGCGGCTTTCAGTAAGTTATTGAAAATATCCGAGCCGCAATTTGTCAAACAATTATCAGCGATTGATGTTGGTTCGACCGATAATATCAATATTATCGCTCAAACAATCAAGGATTGGTGCGAAACGAAGCCTCACATTGAAGAGAATTTAGAGAACGAAATTTATCAAATGGGTGCGGGCGGCGGTGATAGCGATCCACCGGAGGAAATCGTCAGGGAGTTTTACGAAACGCTGAAGGAAAATAAGATTCGACTGGGTTTGTCTGAGTCTTCTGTGGATGTGGTTGAAACTGATACTTCGGGCACAGAATCGACATAAAAAACTCTTGTCCCCTCCTTATTAAGGGGGGCTAGGGGGGATCGGAGGAATGTGGAGTCACAGATAAATCTCGCTTGCACTCCAGTCTTGATCCCCCTAAATCCCCCTTAATAAGGGGGACTTTGAACCGCCACGGAATCCCCTAAAATAATTAACAAAATTGATTATGAGCCAAGAATGGCAAATTAAAAATCCCAGCATTACCCTCTATCCTTTCCACCTGCGAGATGATAGCGACGAAGGCTACGGAGAAGTAGCCATAAATGCTCAATCCTTGTGGGAAAATTTAGCAGATAATGTCGGCAAAGAATTTAATATCAACGAACTCAAATCCCTCAGAGACAAGCTAATTTGCTACAAAAACGGCCTGTATTATCCTGACGGCGAACTGGAAAATTTGACTGACGAAGAATTGCTAATTCCAGATGGTAAAACTCTGAAGTTTCCGCAAATTATTCAGCCAGATAACCAGAAACTTGATGGTGCTATCTATGCCCTGCGAATTCACGACACTTACACCGCAGATTTGACATTTTACTATCAAAATGTTACAATAAAAGTAGCGGACTTAACTCGATTAAATCCCCAAGGTTGCTTGTTGCCAAAAGCAATTAAACCGTCTCTGGGACAAACATTATTATTATACGCCGAACCAGCCGTTTATGATACTTACCGGAAACTAGCTGACGAATCGGTTAAAGCTTTTGTACAGGATAAACAGCCAGCATCAGTAGAGTTTCGCGCCGAAGGAAAGTTATTCAGCAGTCCGATTTTTGAGTATGACAGCCGCGAAGATGATGCGCGTCAGCGGTGTCACTTTCTAGTATGGTTGCAAGAGAATTCCCAAACTTTGAACTTCGCAACGGCGACATTTAACTTTTACTTGATGAATCTGCTGTGCTCTCGCGCTAAAATTGTATTTGTGCATCGCGAAGCTAGGAAAAAGTATCGCCAAGCACAGCAAATAGTCAGCGATTTAGAAAATAAGCTTCCAGCATTCAGTCAAATAGAAAGGGAACAAGATAGACAAGTTAAGTTGCAGAATTTAAAGCAATTGCTGGCTGAAATCCGCACCCAAATGTTTGATTGTGCTCAGCAAGTGCGGTATTTGAAAGAAGACAAAAATACTATTGACACTAATGCTGAAAATTATGGTGATGCCTTGACCAAAATTAGAAGTTTGTGCATCCCAGGCGATAATCTGGATTTCTTGCAAAAGTTTCTAGATTTGGCTGAGAATAAATATCAGCGGCAAATTGAAATAGATTTAAACTACCTGATTGCCAGCCAAGATTTGTTCCAGCAGTCGATATCCACTGTGCGCGGGATGGTGGAAATTGAACAGGTAGAATTCGATCGCGAAAAGGAAGAAAGAGAACGTCAGCGCGATCGCGAACAAATACAATTATATAGGCAAAAGGAAGAAGAGGAAAAAACGCGCGATCGCGAACAGATGGAATTATACAAGCAAAATGAAGAAAAGGAGAAAAAGCGCGATCGCCAGCTTGAGAATATCATCTTTTTTGTCGGAACTGCGATCGGCGGCGGACAAATCTTTTCCGCCGCCTATCCTCTAATCAAGGATAAACCGATTCAATGGCAACCCGATTTTTCTCTACCGCTGCATCCCTTTGCTGCGACAATTCTCTGGAGTCTGCTGTTTGGCTTGCTATTGGGCTTGTTAATGCTGGGTATCGCCGTGTTGGTAAGGAAAACTTTTCCCCGATAATTTGGATTTATGACTTACGCATAAAACCAAAGAAACCGGGTTTTTCGGGGTTTTTCGGCTGTGTCACAATATTCTCGGAAAAAACCCGGTTTCTGGGCTATAAATTACAAATATCGAGTTAACTGGACTCGATAGCGTTCCTTCTTAGTAACCGCAACTTCCCCAATTTCCAATCTTCCCTTGCCGGTAACAGCAATTAAATCTCCCGACTTGACATTATAACTAGCTTGAGTAACGTCTTTCCAGTTAACTCGCACCTCGCCGCTGCCAATTAAATCGGCCATTTTGCTGCGAGACATTGCGAATCCAGCCGAGGCGACAGCATCCAATCTCATGGATGCTTCAACGGTTGTCATTTCTTTCTTTTTGGGTTCTCTAATTTTGAGTTCGCTCAACTCAATGCGCCGCGTTTGTACAGGAACCGATCGCACTTGCTGCAAACTCATCTCCAAATACTCTACCATCTCCGGCATGACAATCGCTTGCGCGCCGCGTTCTCCCAAAACAATCACATCGCCAGTTTTCTCGCGGACAATTCCCGTACCCAACATCGCCCCCAAAAAGTCGCGGTGAGAAGCTGTATCGAACAAGAAATTGCCAGCGATTTCTACCGCAGCAACGTTAACGCTAGCAGAGTCGATCGGGATATCCGATCGCGCGATCGCAATTCTTTGTCTTTCAGCTTGCGGGTAGCCGCCCCAAGCCACTACTTCCACGTCTGTTAACCGCTTAAATACCGTCAGAGTGTCCGCCAATTCTGGAGGCGACAAAAAATCAGTCTGAGTAACTTCCCAAGTTTTAATTGCTTGTTCCGCTTGGTCGAGTACCCGCGCCACACATTCGCGGTTTTCGATGCCTTTTAACAGTTCTTCTCTTGGTAACATCAGTCAATTTTAGATTCTAATTTGAAATTGCCAAAGCTTGCTGTAACTAAAAAGTCTACTTTTTTAACAGTCGCACTAATTTAATTATAGTCTAAAATCATCAAATAACGATCTTATGATTTTAGTTGCTGGTAAAGCTGATATGATGAGCACGATTATTGTACCAAATCTATGAAGTCTTCGAGTTAAAGTTTTTGCAAGAGCTCGATCGAGTATGGCAGCAAAATTGTCCACCCAACTACTTATTCTTCTTCACCCGCAAATACAGTTCTTCCATCGCCTCAATAAACGAACCATCCTTGTGCCAAAACTGTGGAAAATCTCCCTGTTTCTTCACCACGATCGCACTTACCCCACTTGGCGCTGCCACCTCAATCGTCTGCGGCAATCGCTTCGCACCATGCCAAAACTCTTTCAGGCTGACCGTTTGCGCCTCACTGGCGATCGCCTGCGTGTAATAGGAATCCACCGCCGCAGGGGCCGCTGCATCAGCCGTCAACTCCGCCGCCAGCGCCAAGCCCAAAGGCGTTTTTGCTAATTCGCGGTGCAGCACTTCCTTAGAAAGCCCCCGTAATTCAAACAGTAAAAATGGATCTTTGTCCAATTCGGCCGCCACCAAATAATAAACTCCGGCAATATGTTTGCAGGGATTGCTATAGTCTGGGCAAGAGCAAGTAGTCTTAAAGTCCTCGCGGCTGCTGGGTAAAAGGTGCAATCCGAGGGGTGAAAAAGCCTTTTCAATATTGTCGGGCATTTCGTTGAGCAGCAGCCGAGAAATGAAGCTGGCTTTTGATGCCATTTGGGCGATCGCCATTTGCCACTTTTCCTGACTAATCGCCTGAAACTCAATTTTAGTTTTGTACAGAGGCTCCTTATAAACCCCAAAATAAGGATTTACCGACCCCCTTACTTCTGCCATCACTAAGCCATCATTAATCTTAAAGCTTTTTACCTTGTCATTCCGTGCATAGGAACGTCCCCGTCCGAGTCGCCCAGAATCTGTAAATCTTTCTAACGCATCGATAAATTTATTACCCCACCAAGTCCGAGTAAATTGTGACATAAGCTGTTCTGCATTTAAATTGTATATTTCGATGACAATCAAAAATCCTCTCCCTCTCTCCCCCTCTCCCCCTCTCCCTCTCTTATGTTGTTTCTCCTAATCTAGAACCGCATTTTTATTGAGCCTAATTAATTTCTTAAATGCCTCATTATCCAACTCAGTCAACCACGACTCATCCGCACCAATAATTGACCCGGCCAATTTCTTTTTGTCCTCAATCATTTGGTCAATCTTTTCTTCCAAAGTGCCAATCGCCACAAACTTATGCACAAACACATTTTTTTGCTGTCCGATCCGAAACGCCCGATCCGTTGCCTGATCTTCCACTGCCGGATTCCACCAGCGATCGAAATGGAACACGTGATTGGCTTTTGTCAGCGTAATTCCCACGCCGCCCGCCTTCAGTGACAGAATAAATACCGAAGGTTCAGACTCTGGATCTTGAAACTCTGAAATCATCCGTTCCCGTTTTTCGCGACTGGTTCCCCCGTGGATGTAGTAAGTGTTGTAATGTAGCGTTTGTTTAATGTATTTTTCCAACGCGCTTCCCAGTTCTGTAAACTGCGTAAATACCAATAAACTTTCGCCTTCTGCTTTGACTTCCTCAATCATCTCGATCAGCCGTTCCAGTTTGTGCGATCGCTCTGGTGTAAACTCACTTTCATCTTGCAAAAACTGGCGCGGATGGTTGCAAATTTGCTTCAGCTTCAGCAGTGTCGCCAAAATCATCCCCTTGCGCTTCATCCCTTCCGTCTCGTCAATTTCTTGTTCTACCTCTTTGACGATTGCTTCATAAAGCGAAGCTTGCTCGCGGGTGAGATTGCAGTAAAGCTTTTGCTCAACTTTGTCGGGGAGATCCTGAATAATCGACTTATCGGTTTTCAAACGCCGGAGAATAAAGGGTTCCACTAATTTTTTGAGCGCTGCCGATTGCGTGCGATCGCTATTTTTTTGAATCGGGATCTCAAACAACTTCCGAAACTGCGCCTCTTTACCCAGATAGCCCGGATTGAGGAAATTAAAAATTGACCATAAATCCAGCAATCGATTTTCTACGGGTGTTCCAGTCAATGCTAGTCGATGGGTAGCGGGTAACTTTAAAATCGCCTTGGTTTGCGCCGCTTTCGGATTTTTAATATTCTGGGCTTCATCAATTACCACGCGATGCCACGCTACGCTGCTCAAAAGTTTCTCGTCTTTTCGCACCAAGGTAAAGGAAGTAATCAACATATCGCAACCTTGGACGGCGGCTTTGAATTCCTTGGCATCTTGCAAGCGTCCAGGGCCGTGGTGTATGAGCGATCGCAATTCGGGAGCAAACTTTTCCATTTCCTTTTGCCAGTTGCCAACTACGGATGTGGGCGCAATTAGCAGCGTGGGTAGAACCGAAGGTGCGATCGCTTTTTCCGTCTGTTTTTCTATCTCTTTTGTAGTAGATAAAACTTCCCGCTCTTGCAATAATCGAGCAATTACCTGCGCCGATTTACCCAAACCCATATCATCGGCAAGACAGCCATTTAATCCCAAACTTTCCAAATAACTCAACCAAGAAACGCCGCGCTTTTGGTAATCCCGCAACTTGCCCTGAAACTTTGCTGGATCTGCAATTAACTCTAACCGACTCTTATCGTTCAGCTTCTCCAACATATCAGATAAAGCCCGATCGCGCTCAACCTCCAACTGTTCGCTCGCTTCTCCTTCTGCCGTCAACTTCATAAAGTCAATCAGGCTTAAATCGGGGTTTTCTTCGCGATGTTTTTTCCAAAACTCCAACATCTCCTGCATCTTGTCTTTGTCCAGTTCCATCCATTGTCCTCGGAACTGCACCAGCGGTGTTTTGCTATTTACTAACGCCTGCCATTCTTGTTCGCTAACCCGTTCACCCCCGATCGCCAATTCATATTGATATTCCACCAAAGAATCCGCCGAAAACAATCCTTTACCCTTGATTGCAGCGCTCTTGCTGCCCTTCCCTTTGACTTGCAGGCGAATCTTCGCCCGTTGTCGTCCCTTCGGCGTCCACCAAGCGGGGACAATCACTTTGTATCCGGCATCTTCTAATACCCAAGCGGACTCGCTCAGAAAGGTAAAAGCATCATCTAAGCTGAGGGTAATGTTAACGGGTTTGTCGGTTTCTAGCCCTTGCCAAAGTTGGGGATAAATGCGGGCAGCGTAGCCGAGATTTGTCAGCAAATGTTGCTCGAAGTTGTCTCCGAATTGTGTTTGCAACTGTTTTTGTTGAGTCGATCGCGATTGCCAATAATCCTGCAACGGCATCCGCAGAGATGGGTCTTTTTTCGCAGCCGCCTGAAACTCTAAAACCCAAGGTTGTTCGGGGTTTTCGGGGGATTGTAGTTGAAAGCAGAGGGAGAATGAGTCAGCAGATTGATTGCGCGTAATGCGATCGCGCCAGGTTTGCCATTGCCGGTATTGTTCGAGGCTTACTCGCGCAATTTTTCCTGTTTGATTGAGGCAGATTTGGAGTAAAGAATCAGCAATCTTATTTTCAAACGATGCTGGGATGGGGGTTTGAGTGACAATTTCCGCGATCGCACACTCGGAAAAATGCCGCAGCAACCGTTCGCGATCGTAGAACTTTGGTGTATCTTGTAGCTGGATCTTCCGAAAACCGGACACACAAACTAAAGGCATCCATTCAACATAGCGTTGCAAATCAGTTTCGTACTGTCTTGAAACAATTTCCCATCCCGGATAAATCTCAAAGCTGGGTGCAATTTGGGCAGGTGTTTTTGAAGTTTTTGCAGTTGTTTTGGTTTTTGTCTCGCCCCCTTTTTTACGCCCGCGCGTGGCTTTCTGAGCGGGTTCGGATGTTTCGATGGGTGCGATCGCGATCGGAGCAGTTTCTCGATAGCGCAACGCCGGAATATAACGATCTTTCAGAACAATTTGCTTAAAATTTTGGGTGTAGTGATACCAAAATAGCAAGTCTGAACCAAACTGAACTTCTGCTAAATCGTAGAGGGCAAAAAAATGCAGATCGTTCAATACTTTAGTCAAATATTGGGTGGCGATGGACACACAATCAACTTGCCAATACTCCAACTCAAATGTTTCGGGTAACTCTGTCTCTAAATATCGCGCTAGTTCTAAAGAAGGCAACGGCTGGTTGTCGGCAGTGGGCAGTAAAAAATACCGAGGGACGATCGCGTATTCTCGCCCCATCGCACTTGTATTGCTGACTGCTGACAGTTGAATCCCGGCTTCTTTCGTTAGAAACTCTCTTAACTGTGCCGTCTCCAATTGTCGGGGATGAACCTTAGCAGGCTGTTTTTTCTTGTTAGTGGTTTCAACCCAAAGACAAAAAGTTCCACCTTGAACAAAACTCTCTTCTGCTTGAGGAATCCAAGTCCCGTGGAGGATTTTCATAGGTCATACCAAACGCAACCTTTGGCAGCCTATCATATCATGAATGAGTGGTAAAAGATAAGACGGCGGTTGAAACCGCTGCTATACAAACGATGTCCGCCGACGCGGACTAAAGAGAATAACGTAATTTTACCGCGCTATCTTTAACCCGCGTCAGCGGCTTTTGCTTGTGGAGACGGGGTTTCAACTGCCGAGTATTCTTAGGAATGAGTATTAAACAAAATCCACTTTTCCTATTTGTTGTGGGATGGGCGTCCCGCCCGTCCTTTCTGGGCGGGCGGGACGCCCATCCCCCAAGAAAAAAGGGAAATTATTTAATTGACGATCCTTACAAATTTATAAAATATCAGTTAAATCCAACACAAAACCGGGTAATACATCTTCGCCTGACAGAGTTGCAGGCGAGTCTAAAATTTCCACATCTGAACCTTTACGGGAGATTTCTACTTTTCTATTTTTGCGATCGAGCAACCATCCCAACCTCGCTCCATTTTTTACGTACACTTTCATTTTAGCCCGCAATTTTTCTAGCGAGTCAGTGGTCGAGCGCAATTCCACCACAAAATCTGGACAAATCGGCGCAAATTTCTCTTTCTGTTCGGGAGTTAAAGCATCCCACCTGTCGCGGCGCACCCAAGCAGCATCCGGAGAAATGTCTGAACCGTCGGGCAGTTTAAATCCAGTTGAAGAGTCAAAAACAACTCCTAAATTGTTTTGACGACTCCAAGCCTTAAGTTGAAAGTTTAGGTCTGAATTCCGTCTACCAGTCTCGCTACCCGTAGGTGGCATAATAATCAATCCTCCACTAGCAGTGCGCTCAAATCTCAAATCCCGGTTGTCTGTACACAACTGAAAAAACTGCTCGTCAGTTAATTCAAGCGTTAATTCTAGGGGAGAATGTAGGGGGATAGTTTGTGATTCCATAACTGCCTTCAAATATTACACGAGTTGACAGTCAACAGTTAACCGTTAACCGTCAACATTTGACAGTCAACAAATAACTAAGTCTCTGTATAACCTTGGATATTTTCCGGTTCAAACTGCTGCAAAATATTCGCAGCTTTCCCTGTCAAATCGTCAGTACCCTTAACCGCAATCAAAAATTTACCCGCATTCAAACGGTTGCGGTAGGGCAAAGCATCGCCGCTACCAAAAGTCATACCGCCGGCGCCTCCTACAAAAACACTGCCCATCGCAGCGGCGATCGCACCGAGTAAGCCACCGATCGCGTGATCGCCAATTTCGCCCGCCCAGGCGAAAGTCTTCAACTCAGTCATCAGACTGAAAGTAACGCCAGCAATAAAGCCAAAGGGAATCAACCAAATAGCCATGAGTTTAGCTTGTTTCTTCGCTTGCTGGTTGGGGTCGATCAAGCCAAATTCATCAGCAGTTTTGTAGCCGCGGCCCAAAATGCTGACTTGCTTCATGGGCAAGCCTTCTTTTTCCAGAGCACAGTAGGCAGCTTCGGCTTGCATTCGATCGGGCAGTACGGCGATAAGATAATTCATTAGAAAACAATTCCTGATAGTTAGGCTTGAATAGCCAAAGTATATTATAGCCAGAAAAGACATACTAGCTAAGCACTTGCGGGATTTTCAGACGGTCAGAGAGTCCGATCGCCCGCAAAGCTAAAATATTTCACGCAAAAAACGGCCGACCTTGACCGAATACAGATACAATTCAAACTGCACAAAGGCAAGCTTGAGCTGAGCTGTTAGATACTGCTCTAAGTCATAAGCCTCAACTTTGAGCTCGCCAACGCTCGGTCTATTTTTACTATTGCACTCAATTGCTTGCTATGCCTAAAGTTCTAGTATCCGATCCGATCGACCAAGCCGGAATTGACATCCTCTCCCAAGTCGCGCAAGTTGACGTAAACACAGGGCTCTCGGCCCAAGAACTGGTACGAATTATTCCAGATTACGACGCTTTGATGATTCGTTCTGGCACCCAAGTTACCAAAGACATCATTGAAGCCGGGAATTCGCTCAAAATCATCGGCAGAGCGGGCGTCGGCGTAGATAATGTCGATGTACCCGCCGCTACCCGCAAAGGAATTGTAGTAGTCAACTCCCCCGAAGGCAACACGATCGCCGCCGCCGAACACGCGATCGCCATGATGCTCTCGATGTCCCGGCACATCGCGGAAGCTAACGCATCCGTCAAAGGTGGTAAATGGGAACGCAACCGCTTTATCGGCGTAGAAGTTTACAAAAAAACCCTCGGCATCGTCGGTTTGGGCAAAATCGGCTCGCACCTCGCGACCGCAGCCAAAGCAATGGGCATGAAACTGCTGGCCTACGACCCCTTCATTTCGACCGAAAGAGCCGACCAGTTAGGCTGCCGCTTGGTAGAACTCGAACTGCTGATGCGCGAATCCGACTACATCACCCTGCACATCCCCAAAACGCCGGAAACCCTGCACTTAATTAACGCTGAAGTGCTGTCGAAAATGAAGCCTACGGCCCGCATCATAAACTGTGCCAGAGGCGGCATCATCGACGAAGCAGCCCTCGCAGAAGCCATCAAAGAAGGCAAGATCGCCGGCGCAGCTTTGGACGTTTACGAACACGAACCCCTCGAAGCCGATTCCCCGTTGCGGAATGTCGGCCAGAACATCGTGCTGACGCCCCACTTGGGAGCATCGACAGCGGAAGCTCAGGTGAATGTGGCGATCGATGTTGCCGAACAAATTCGCGACGTGCTGTTGGGATTGCCGGCGCGATCGGCTGTGAACATACCCGGCATTTTCCCAGACTCGATCGAAAAACTCAAACCCTACCTGCAACTCGCCGAAACCCTCGGCAACCTCGTCAGCCAGCTAGCCGGAGGCCGAGTCGATTACCTGAACGTTCAACTGCAAGGCGAATTGGCCAACAACCAAAGCCAGCCCGTAGTCGTTGCCGCCCTCAAAGGCCTGCTCTCCCAAGCCCTGCGAGAGCGCGTTAACTACGTCAACGCCAGCATTGAAGCCAAAGAACGCGGAATTCGGGTCGTCGAAACCAGAGACGCCTCGATTCGCGACTACACCGGCTCCCTGCACCTCTCGGCCAAGGGAACCCTCGGCGAACACACCGTGACAGGTGCAGTGCTCGGCGAAAGCGAAATTCGGATTACCAGCGTTGACGATTTCCCGGTCAACGTTTCCCCCACTCACCATATGCTGTTTACCCTGCACCGCGATATGCCGGGAATTATTGGCAAAATTGGTTCCCAATTGGGTAGTTTTAATGTCAATATTGCCAGTATGCAGGTAGGCCGTAAAATCGTGCGAGGCGATGCGGTGATGGTTTTGAGCCTCGATGACCCTCTACCAGAAGGGATACTGGCCGAGATCCTAAAAGTTCCGGGAATTCGGGATGCTTACACGGTAAATCTTTGACGGATTTAGGAGTTTAGATTTTGGATGCCAGGACTGATAATTGGTAATGGGTAATCGATCGTTGGTAATTGGCAAGAAAGCGGGAATTTTTCTATTAGCCAATCCTCATTCCTCACTCCCCAGTTCCCAGTCTCCAGTTCCCCTGGGCCAATCTAAAATCTAAAATCTAAAATCTAAAATCGTTATGGCACATAGCTGGTGGGAAATTAGAATTCTTTGCGATCCGGCGCTAGAAGATATCATCTTTTGGCGTCTAGAACGATTTAACTGTCGGGGAACTGCTACTGAGATCAAAAGTAATTCCTGCCTGATGTCGGCTTATTTGCCCGAAGAACAGGCAGGATTGCTGGATTTGGCCGCTCTGTCTCTGTGGCTGCGCCAAGATGCTCTGTGTGCAGGTTTGCCCATACCTGCGATGCAGTGGGATTTGATTGAAGAGGAAGACTGGGGCAGCACTTGGAAGCAGCACTGGCAGCCTCAAGAAGTGGGCGATCGCTTTTTAATTAACCCCGCCTGGCTGCCCCCACCGACTGATACCGATCGCATTATTTTGCGTTTAGATCCCGGTGTGGCCTTCGGTACTGGTGCTCACGCTACTACTCAACTTTGTCTGGAGTCGCTGGAAATGCGGATCGGTTTTGATGACAGCAAGTGCGTAATTGCGGATATCGGGTGCGGATCGGGTATTTTGTCGATCGGCGCGGTGTTGTTGGGCGCTACAAAAGTTTATGCTTTGGATACAGATCCTTTGGCAGTGCGATCGACCATTAGCAACAGACTGCTCAACCGCGTTAATTCTCAGCAGTTAGTTGCAGAGCTCGGCAGTATCGATCGCTTGAAAGAAATTGTAGATGAGCCGATCGACGGTTTGATCTGCAACATTTTAGCAGAAGTAATCATTGATTTAATCCCGCAATTCACTGCAATTAGCAAACCGACTACTTGGGCCGTGCTCAGCGGCATTTTGCTCGAACAAGCTAAGCCAATTGCTGACACTCTCGAACAGCACGGCTGGATTGTCGCTACTCTCTGGAAGCGCCAAGATTGGTGCTGTTTTAATATTCGGCGTAGTTAGCGTTTTTAGATTTGATAGTTGAGAATTTAGGACAGTTGTATTGATTCTGAGCCATCTGGATTACTTGGTATCCGATCGGGTTCAACCTCTCGCACAGCTTGATATATTTATTGATAAAAAGTAGAAGTAATCGCGCTACTATGAAATTATAAACAGCTTGAATAAGAAAGCTATGGACGTTGAAGAACTATATAGGCGTTACGCTGCTGGCTAAAGAGATTTTTCGGGTGTAGATTTAAGTCATGCTAACTTAAACATTGCTAACGTAGAAGACCTCGAAGAACTCGAACCAGGTCAGAATGATTTGAGGGGTATCAATCTCAGCGGTGCTAACTTGACTGTGGCTAATCTGAGTTTTGTTAATCTCAGTGGTGCTAATTTGAGCAGTGCTAACTTAGATTCTGCTAGTTTATGGGTTACTATATTGACGGGTGCTGATTTGAGGGATGCTATTCTGGATTATGCTGAACTGGCAAGCGACTTAGTGGATGTTGACTTGAGAGAAGCTAGCCTGGAGTGTACGCAGTTGATTGGCACTAATCTCACCAGAGCCAACTTCATGGGTGCATACTTTTCAGCCACCGGAGAAGGTCGTTTGATTTTCTGCAACACCATCATGCCGGATGGCACTATTAATAGTAAAAATTGGCCCGAAAGAAATAGGTATAGCAACCGTCAACGCGGTTAGAATCTAAACTAGAAGTAGTCCTTTTTGCTGGTTGTAAATTTTATTCAAAGTCAAGAGCCTAGTAAGCCAAGTAAGTAACGCTGTGGAGTAGTAGGGTGCGTCAGCTTAGATGATTTTGGATGCTCATTGAATTGCTATAAGCTGACGCACCTTACTGTTAAATGAACTGTAATGTGTTGAATATTTAGAGATGTCCCAAGCTATTTCATAATAGTTCTGCTAAAATTAACTAATATTGGCTAGAAAAAAAACAGTGGTGGACGAAAAAAAGTCAACGATAATCTACGACCTGCGAGAATTACGGAGACGGTATATAGCTGGAGAGAGAAATTTTTCTGGTTTCGATCTGAAAAATTTTGATCTATCCGACTGTTTCCTGGTTGATATTAACTTGAGCGGTGCTAATCTGGAAGACGCTAGTTTGGGGGGGGCTAATTTAATTAATTCTAACTTGAGCCATGCTAATTTAGAAAGAGTATGGCTGAATTCAGCCTTACTGATTAAAGCTAACTTGAGTAATGCCAATCTCAGGAATGCTAAATTGGTTAATGTTGACTTGACTGGTGCCGACTTAACAGGTGCAGACTTGACGGGTGCAGACTTGACGGGTGCTGTGCTAATTGACACTAACTTGACTGATGCTAACCTGACTGATATTAAAACAACAGAGCAGACTATTTGTCATCAAGTGACAATGCCTGACGGCAGGATTCAAAACGATTTAAACAGAACGTTGTCTGCTGAATAATTGCTCCGGCGCTATGGCGAGGGCGAGCGAAATTTTCAGGATAAAATATTGCATCGTGTAGATTTGAGCGGTGCTGACTTGCGTGATATTGACCTGAGTCGTTCTCGCTTAAGCTATGTCAACTTTAGTTGTGCTTGTTTGGAAAATGTTGGCTTGGGAATGGCTATATTTTCTGATTTCAGAAATGCTCGATTTAGTCGGGATGAAGATTGGTTGGGTGTCTATTTTTTTTATTGCGATTTGAGAGAGGCTAATTTATCAGGAGTTGACATGAGTTATTCTCAATTCATAGGAAGCAACTTCCTAGGAGCTAAAAATTGTCTTTCTGGTGGTCTCCAAGAAGATGTATTCTTTTACCAGACTACTTGGACAGATGGAGAATTTATCCAGGGTCCAACGAGTGCTACTTACCACTGGCCTGGTGAGATTAGGGAGGGTGAATTTTAAATTTGAAGAAGTAGTAGCAGGGTGGGTCAGCTTCGAGGATAATGCCGTAAGTACGATCGCCCTCAATTGGGCAAAAACAATCTCCATCGTCAGGTGAGAGAGCAATTGCAGCAGCATAATTAAGAACGAGAAACTAAAGAACGAACGTACAAAGACACCGCTGCAACCAAATAAAAAGCATTCACCAAAACCAACAATCCTTTACCAACATAAGAATTAACAAAACCAAAAACGCGGCAAGTAGATAACAGCACTAACAACATTTCAACCAAAGAAACAATTGACCCGTAGTGATTCCGATCCCAATAAGAAAAGGGACTGACAAAACGGTAATTGCTGAACGGAAAAAAGTGCCTGTGAGCGTCATCATTATGCACCGGCAAATCTCCCAGAGAGTGCAGAATCATGCTCAGACAAAGAATTTGCACGCTTGGCCAGCCAAAATAATAAGCAATTAGCAAACCAATAACCGCAAGGGGAATTGAATGAAACAGAGCCACAATATTCTGGACAAAAGGCTCATAATATGCCTGCGACCAGATTGTAGCTTCCGGCAAGCGAGCAATGTATTTCGCCCACAAGTAAAATAAAAATATTGGGATGTCGGGTAAGATTCCGCCGATCGCAATAATGAGATTAGCTTGCGGCAGTTGCGGTTTGCCGAGAATTGCCAGATTGATAATAGCGTGGCTGGGAGTCTTCATAAGTAGGGTGCGTCAACTAGGATTATTTTATTCATAATTAATCAGATATTAGACATCCCCCATAATTGTCGCTTCACAGGCATCCTGCCTGTTCTTGAATATCTTTTTGGGAGATGTCTATTGGCTGACGCACCCTATGTGAGATAATTGGCTCCCGCTACAAGTAAGGTTGCACTCGATCGATCAACTGCGCCGCTTGCATAACTCCCTCAATTCGATGGACCTCAGCGCCATTTTTGAACAGCACCAAAGTCGGTAAAGCATAAATGTGATACTGCGACGCCAACTGGTCGTACTTATCCGTGTCAATTTTGACAACCATCAGCTTGTCTTTCATCTGACCGCTAACTTGCTCTAAAATCGGTGCCATCATCTGACAAGGCCCGCACCAAGTAGCGTAAAAATCTACCAACACCGGCAAGTCAGAGCCCGATAGTAACTCCTCAAAACTGCTGAACTGTTTTTGAACTGCCATAAGACAAAATAATTTTTTGGGTTCTGGCTCGATTTTAGTGCAAAATTCTCTGGTAGATTGCGAGGATACAATTATGGAATTATTACCAGAGACTTTTCAGAGATTGCGGGGTCAAGTTGCTGTCGTGACCGGTGCGTCGCGGGGAATCGGCCGCGCCGTTGCTTTAGCCCTAGCAGCAGAAGGCGCTAAAGTCGCCGTCAACTATGCGAGTTCGAGTGCTGCTGCTGATGAGGTGGTAGCAGAAATAGTCGCTGCTGGAGGAGAAGCTGTCGCACTTGCAGCAGATGTCTCGAAAACTGAGCAAGTAGATTTACTCACCAGTCATGTCATGGAAAAATGGGGACGAATTGACATTTTGGTGAACAATGCCGGCATTACTCGCGATACTTTGCTGCTGCGGATGAAGTTGGAAGATTGGCAAGCGGTAATTGATTTGAATTTAACTGGCGTGTTTTTGTGTGCGAAAGCTGCGAGTAAAATCATGCTGAAACAGCGAAGCGGCCGAATTATTAATATTGCTTCGGTTGCTGGGCAAATGGGCAATCCCGGACAAGCTAATTACAGTGCGGCGAAGGCTGGGGTAATTGGGTTTACTAAAACTGTGGCGAAGGAGTTGGCGAGTCGCGGGATTACTGTGAATGCAGTTGCACCGGGTTTTATCACTACAGATATGACTAAGGATGTCAAGTCTGATGAGATTTTGAAGTATATTCCGCTGGGGAGATACGGGGAAGTTGAGGAAGTTGCGGGGATGGTGAAGTTTTTGGCTGCGGATGTGGCGGCGGCTTACATAACGGGGCAGGTTTTTAATGTGGATGGGGGGATGGTGATGGCTTAGGATTTGGGAATTTTTTTAACCGCAGATATCGCACAGGTAAGATGCCTAGATATCGCACAGGTAAGATGTCTAGATATCGCACAGGCAAGATGCCTAGATATCGCACAGGCAAGATTCCTAGATATCGCACAGGCAAGATTCCTAGATATCGCACAGGCAAGATTCCTGTGCCACGATGAAGGCGGATATCTGCGGTTAAATTTATGTCTGTTAGCGTATTTGAACTGAAATTAATTAGTGGGACTTAAACATTTTATAGCTTCTTTAGGAACCCAAAACCCCTCGCTGGCAATGGAAAGAGGTCAATGACCTAAAAATGACTGAAACCCTTGGTATAAGTAGATTAATGCCCATTTGATCTAAAAGTTTTTCTATATCTGGGTTTGAAGCCAAAATGGCTTCAGTTTTTGTCTAAGTCGCGTTAGCAATGCGGTGGCTCCCATTCTTGCTCCCTATATTCGTTTATGATGGCTTCCCACAGTTGTGAATAGGGAGGTTGGTTACTAAATACACTTAATACAATTCTTTGAGTTGCGTCGACAGTGCGGTAGTTGTGAATGATTACTGAAGCGGTTTGCAACTGAGCAGATTTACAAATTCCTAGAGGGCGGTTTATTTTCAAAAGCTGCTCACTAGAAACCGATGGATAGATTTGCCCCTCGACTTCTTGCAAATTAGGCCGCCGATCATCACCCGGTATCCAATTAGGCCCATCATAACGCGGTGTATCCTCAAAAGCATATGTCTTAGTGACTTCTCCAGCGATCAGATTAATCTGATAAGCTGCTGAATCCCGATGATTCGGGGCAGGAGTCCCTCCCTTCCAAACGTGAATGTAAAGTAAAGCGATCCGCAAGGTTTGGTCAGATAAATCACACCGTGAGTGAGTAACTTCACCAGGTAGCCACAACTGATTCGATCGCATAAGCAGTTGACCATCTATTGTGGAATATGCGGCGATTGCATCACTTTGCACCGCCCAAAGGATTTGATCGGTTACTCGTATGGGATAGCCATATTCTTCAGATTGCCACTCAATTGCGCCAGAAACTAACGATCGGCTCACAATTTTTCCCTCAAGCGAGCGATAAAACAAGCTGGATTCTAGCGGATCGACTGCAAGGTTATACGGTAATTCTTTAGCAACAGTTTTTCTGGGAGCTGGGTGAAGAAATGTTTTAGGAATTTCAGGAGAAGGCGCGGGTTGCTCCTCCACAGCAGGCTTGAGTATGCTGAGCGCTTGCCGCCAAAAATAATTCAGCCATTTCAACATCTTATAGACTCCCGTCCATTTGGATAAGATAATACCCTATTAAAACCTTCAATTTCCTTTTATGGAGACTTACTATAAAATGTTTTAGCCCCATTTGGGGGAATTTACCTATTTTCACTTTATTAAAAATAATAATTACTTTAAGGCGGCACACAACTGACTGAGGACTTTTTGGTATTTTGCAATGCGTTGAAAATCTGCCTCTGTGGGATTGGCGATGCGACGCAGATCGAGGTTATGAGTAACATCAGCGATTTTGACTCGCAGTGCGATCGGGTTGGCAATCACGCGCTCTAAATAAGCTGCATAAGCTTCTCCTTCTATTTTGGTAATCGCCTCGATCGCCTTTACTATAAATTCAGGAAAACCTTCGCTTCTGAGTTGGTCGAGTGTAAGTTCGGAATCTTCCACCGCATCGTGGAGAACCGCTACGATTTTCTGCTCTAGAGAATTTACATTTTCCATCACAAATAGCGGATGGTCGAGATAGGGATTGCCTGCCTTATCAACCTGCCCCTCATGAGCTTTGGCTGCGATCGCGATCGCCCGCTGTAGTAATGATTGGTACTCTGAATTCGTATTTGACAACATAGTAAAGAAGTTCTCTATTATAGTTTCATCCGGCTTCCGGAGAAGAGCTAAGTAGTCGGACATACATAGGACTTACGCAAGAGAGTATTTTTTCATTGTCTATCTATGGTGTAAGCTACGCACTCCGCACCTACATACACAGGTTATTTGATTTTAAATATTCTTGCAACAATTTCCAAGCCATTTGAGTACCCTCCCCTGCATTGACTTTCTCGAAATCGACATCTTTTCTCAAAACTACAAAACCCACACCTTCTTGAATTTCAATTTTTTCAAAATTGCTAACTTTTGCCAAAAATAGGTGATTTTTTTGGATAAATTCGGGATTGTTGTTTTTTACGTAAAGAAAAGTTGTGATAAATTCAACTTTGCAATCGCTTTTTAGGCTGGTTTCTTCCTCCAATTCTCGGACTGCTGCTTGCTGTGGGCTTTCTCCAATGTCCACGCCACCACCAAAAGTAGAAAGCATTCCTTGGCTTGCAATACCTGGAATATTATCTCGCAGTTGTGCGACTATCTGACCGTTCGGGAGCATTATAAAAATGCGGACAATTGAATTGGGAATATTCATATTTTTGAGGAAATAACCAAACTAGAAAAAGTTACTTTATAGGTTTTTGATGTGAATCAAAATTTTCCCGATCCAATTGTAAACAACAGCATACAAAGCACGCAAATTATTGACAAAAGTTTGCCAAATTGATTTTTCATTGACCTCGGAAATCTCTTCGGTTTTCACGGGCAGCGGCGGCATCCCGACTACTTCATAGAGCGGATATTCACCGCTTTTTCCCGGAATTTCAACTAATAGGCGCCGATCGACGATCGCCAATTCCTTGACTTCCTGATAAGTCTCCTCGGAAATAAGTAAACTTGTTCCCACTTGCTTGTTAGCAGCCTCGATGCGGCTCGCTAAATTCACCGCATCTCCGATCGCCGTAACTGTCTGACTCTTGGACGCCCCCAAATTCCCCACAACCACCCACCCGTAATGTATGCCAATCCCAATTCGCAAGCTGTGACGGTATAAAGTCTCAAAATAGGGATTGAGTTTCTCTAGTTCCTCCAGCATCTCCACCCCAGCTCTCACTGCTTGTTCCGCAGCCTTGTCGGGATTTTCCAACCCAAACAGCGCCATAAAACCGTCACCCATATAATTATTAATCATCCCGCCGTTGCGGTTGATTACATAACCCATTTTTTGGAAATAGCGATTTAAAACATAAATTACATCGTAGGGCAACAGCGATTCTGCAAAAGGCGTAAATCCTCGAATATCCGCAAACAAAATTGCGATTTTCTTCTCTTGACCTACAGGAGTAGAAATCAACTTTCCGGCCATTTCGTCGGTAAATGATTCCAAGTCTTCAGAATCGATCGCCAATCGGCGCAAAATCACCTTGCCGCCCGCAACCTGTGTCTGACAAGCCAGCCTAATTTCCGGGTCTAAACGCAATTTTTTGGCAAGTTCCTCTTCCGGCGAAGTGCGCGGAGAGCAAAATTCCAAGCCTTCGACAATCAATACCCGGCAAGTCGAACATCGGGCGCTACCGCCGCAGATGTGGGTGTGGGGAATGTCGGCACGCAGGGAAGCTTCGAGAATTATATCGTCGTCGTCTATCTCGATCGTGCGATCGTCTGGCAGATAGTGAATCTGTGGCATATGTGGCGCGTCTAACTAATTAGCGAGGAATCTCGCGGACATCTGTTATTGCAGCGAACCTGTATGCAAGCCCGGTTCCTCTGCATTTTTTCTGTATCCCCTGATTCCTTAACTATAAGTCGCGATCGGCATTTGCTTCTCGTTGCCTCAGCTCAACCGCCCAACTGACAGCAGTTTAAAAAAAGAATGCAACTTCAGGCAATAGTCCAACTTTTAGCTCATCAGTCATTGCCAATGCTCAAATCTAAAATGGTATAATTGAGCACTAAAATCGCCATCGCACCGTGAAAATACCCGATTCAAGCTGTGGAGTTAATCTGAAATCTCAAATCTCAAATCTCAAATTGGCTGACATAATTCTTAATAAAATTAAGCTCGCCCAAAGCCCGATAAATCCGTTATCAAATCCCCCTCAACCGCCATAAATTTTTATGATTTTGGGGATTTTTGCTGTGGAAACCTGACTTGGCAATAGTTTCAGCTTTTTTGGCTTTCTAACAACCAGCTAATTTTCGTGAGATACAATAGCAACATCTTTAAAACCAGTATAGCCATGAGTTCATCAACAGCCCTACAAAGCATCGAAAAACACATTCCACTCGTAGGAAATATCCATACCAAAAGTCCGCTCGCCTACGGAGCAACCCGCCTCGCAGTCAGTACGGTTAACACGCTGCAAATGGCAGTAGCAGAGTCTTACATCAACGGATTAGAAGTCCCAGATTCTGTATTGCGAGCGCTTTTTGATACCTGTATGCCCGTCTTATTTAAGTATTTTCCCTCCCTCCTCGCACCCTATGAATGGGTACTAACAGAAACAGACCGCACCGCCGAAGGGCCGCGGGATTTAATGAAAATTCAGTACGACTTGCCTCAAGCCATGCTGAATCCCATGTTAGGCGACGGAAAACTCATTTATCCTAAATACAGCATGGGGTTGTGGGAAAAAGGAGCCGCCAACCTTGAACAATCGCAAATGCAGATGATTGATGATGTGATTGAAAAGCTAGAGATTCAAGATGGCGACAATATTTTAGACTTTGGCTGCGGTTGGGGTTGCGTTCCCAATTACATTCTTTCCAAATTCCCCAATGTCACCTTTACGGGGATTAACCTCAGCCACCACCAATGCGAGTATATGCGTCAGAAGATGCAAGATCCCGAAAGCTACCTTAGTTCCGGTCGATTTACCCTATATGAAGGCGATTTGAACGACGCCAACTTCGAGACAAAATTTGACAAAATTCTCTCCATCGGAGTTTTTTGTCATGTAGGCAATTTAACAAAGGCTTTCCAAAAGCTGGCATCTTTCCTGAAGGATAACGGCAAAGTTTTCATTCACATCATCACAGTTCGCACTCCCAACAATATATCCAGCGTTTTCACCCACAAATACATTTTCCCCCACGGCCGTTACTGGAAATACGATGCCGTTCCCAGCCACAATAAAGACCTCAAGACCATTAAAAGATGGTATATCAACGGCTCTAATTACTCCAAAACATTTGCTAACTGGCTAAAAAACTTTGACGATTCTCAGGCAATAGTCAAAGATTTGGACTACGGCATCGACTATGCCAAATTTCGTCGCATCTGGCGGTTTTACTTAATTTGGTTGGGGACTAATTTCGCGAGTTGCGACGGCGAATATAACGGCAACGGTCAATATTTAATGGTTCGTGCCTAACCGCTAATCAAGACCCAGCTCAAAAAACCGAACACCTCGATCCCCGACTTCTTTAGAGAAGCCGGGGTTGTCAAATGCAACCTACTTATCGTGAGAATGAAACTTTTCTAGGTTGATTGAGGGCGATGATAAGTGTTGCCTTCTTTTGAGAAAATTTTCTGAATTTAAAAAAATCCGGAATAAGATTATTGCTCGGTGAATAAGAACTATATCAAGCGTGAGCCTGCACAATACTTTTTAAATTCCATCCTCGATCGGTAGTGACGATCTCCGATATGTTACTACAAAAAGAGAGTTGATTTATACAATGGTAGACAATATGAAACCTTCTCTTCCTCAAGACGACCCGAACCAAGAACAGCGCAAAGATTCCTTGAATCGCCAGCAACAAGCTTATCAGTTTGACTATGAGAGTTTATCACCTTTGGCATTATTGAAAGATCTGCCACCAGTCGAGAACTTTTCGAGCAAGTATATTGGAGAGCGGATACTAGCAACATCGGAACTTCCCGGAAATATGCTGGCGGCCGATTCGAGGAGTTTTCTCGATCCTCTCGACGAGCTCCAAGACTATGAAGATTTCTTTACTCTGCTGCCGCTACCTGCTGTTGCCAAAATCTACCAAACCGATCGCTCTTTTGCAGAACAGCGCCTGTCTGGAGCAAATCCGATGGTGCTTCGTTTGTTAGATGCCGGCGATCCTCGGGCGCAAACACTGGCACAAATTTCCAGCTTTCACCCATTATTCGATCTGGGTCAAGAGTTGCAACAAAAAAACATTTACATTGCCGATTATACGGGTAGCGACCAACACTATCGCGCGCCTTCAAAAATTGGAGGCGGCAGCTATGAAAAAGGTAGAAAATTCTTGCCAAAACCGCGAGCTTTTTTCGCTTGGCGGTGGACGGGAATCCGCGATCGCGGTGAACTGGTGCCGATTGCCATTCAACTAGATCCGACGCCAAATAGCCATCTTTACACCTCGTTCGATCCTCCTGTGGATTGGCTGTTTGCGAAACTCTGCGTGCAAGTAGCAGATGCCAATCACCACGAAATGAGTTCGCATTTAGGTCGAACTCATTTGGTGATGGAACCAATCGCGATCGTCACCGCCCGACAGTTGGCTAAAAATCACCCCCTTAGCCTGCTGCTGAAACCGCACTTTCGGTTTATGTTGACTAACAACGAGCTGGCGCGTTCTTATTTGATCGCTCCGGGCGGGCCAGTCGATGACTTGCTAAGCGGTAGCTTGCCAGAGACAATGGAAATAGCTAGAGAGGCTTGCAGTAACTGGAGTCTGGATCAATTTGCCTTCCCAACCGAACTGAAAAATCGGGGCATGGACGATCCAAATCAACTGCCTCACTATCCTTACCGAGATGATGGATTGCTGCTGTGGAATGCGATCGAAACCTTTGTATCGGGCTATCTTAAATTCTTTTACCCGACGGATCGGGCGATCGTACAAGATGTGGAACTGCAAACTTGGGCTAAAGAATTAGCCTCTGATAACGGCGGTAAAGTCAAAGGAATGCCAGACCGCATCGACACAGTTGAACAATTAATTGCAATTGTCACAACTGTAATTTTTACCTGTGGCCCACAACATTCAGCCGTCAATTTTCCCCAGTATGAATACATGAGTTTTGCTGCCAATATGCCTTTGGCAGCATACCGGGACATTCCCAAAATTAATGCTTCTGGGACTCTCGAAGTGATTACGGAAAAGGACATTTTACGGTTGCTTCCTCCGTACAAGCGAGCGGCTGAACAACTGAAAATTCTGTTTATTTTGTCAGCTTATCGATATGACCGTTTGGGTTATTACGATAAATCTTTCCGAGAACTCTACCGGATGAGCTTCGACGAAGTTTTTGCGGGAACCCCGATCCAAATTTTAGCCAGACAGTTCCAGCAAAATTTGAATATGGCAGAACAAAAGATTGATGCCAACAATCAAAAACGAGTAATCCCTTACATTGCTCTCAAGCCTTCGTTGGTAATCAATAGCATCAGTATGTAGTTGGATAACTTACGCAGAATACCTCCAGGTAGGGTGCATGACAGCAATAAATCTTCGAGCCACCGCGAAGTAATTATTGGCTGTCACGCACCTTACTTAAACCTACTAGGATTTACGCACGGCTTTCTAGAAACCGGGTTTTTACCCAAAATATTGGCCCAAAACCCTCAATATCCGTTAAAAACCCGGTTTGTTTAGCGCAACTAGACTAAAGAGACATCGTTTCCGCTTTGGTATCCAATCCATTGCCAATCGGGACCATATACGGGGCCATTATTGAATGTGTTGTATGAATCAAACCTATGTTTATTCAAACTTTGATCCGTTTTGTTGATGCTGTTATTCGTGTCTCCCAACATCACTTGACCTCCAATAACCTTTTGCGCCCATATATTCTGTTTGTTAATCTGGTTCAGTTGGGCATCAGTCGTGTTGGGATTCAGGATCGTAGAAGTTTGTTGTCCCAGCGACTCAAAGAAAGATACCATAGACGTGCCGCCTCCTGTCGTATTGAGTAGCGGACTCCCACTAGCAAGGAGTTTATTTGCCTCACCTAGCGCACTCTGAACCTGTGGATCTAAAGTCGATTGCGAACTCACAGGCATACCTGTTAAAGGATCTTTAGGAAGTGAATCCAGCCAGCTTTTGTTATCAGCAATAACCTCATCGCTTAGATTCAGCAAACTATCTACCTGCCGATCGCCTGTTTGATGCCCTACTCCAACGCTGCCAACATTTACAATATTATTCGGGCTAGGATAGCTGCTAACAGGCGCAGTTGCACTGGTGCCAGCCCCCTGGAAAATTCCCCAAGCCTCAGATAAAAGACTATCTACCACCGCGATATCGCTGTTTGCACTGTTTGCATTCGAGACAGGAGTTGCACCCGCGATCGTCCCGTAATTATATGGCGAATTAAGGTCAGAGAGCAAAGCTGTTGTCATTAAAATGTCAGGGTAAAAACCAGAATAACCGTGACTGTAATCGTAACTGTTTGTGCTGGTAAAATTTTGAAAGCCTAACATAATTTGGCCTCCGAATATTGGCTGTTTCCAGAGAAAAGGTTTGCATTATTCACAATTGCGCTTTTCAATTGAGTGAGATACAATTGCTTTTTCAGTCAGGACTTACGCCAATTATTGGAAAACACCAGGCTGCGATTACTTGATTGTCGATCGCAACGATCGAATTCCGTCGTGCGTAAGTCCTATTCCCGATCGATTTCGTACCAATTTTCAGCGATTGCTTAAGTAGTCGCCGATAGTGTCAGGCTATAGTTTGTCTCGCCCTCAAACCGAGACACCCGCACAAAGTAATTTCCGCGCAGCAAAACTCCGCTAATCGTCTCTGGATTAGTACCTGGTTCCGAACTCGTTCTCAAAATCTCATTGTCTTCGATCGCACCATTCCCATTAATGTCTTGAAGTAAGCTGACATCAACATCAGCCCTCAAACCATTGACAGTCAGGTTGAAATTACTAGCCCGTTCCAGATAGAAACGGTAAAAATCATCTCGATCTAAAGGTCCTACATAATCGCCAAAAATGCGATCGCCTGTAAGAATGTCGATATTCCGCGCTTCAGTTAGGGTGTTCCCCGCATTGTCGGATGGCAAATAGTCGGGATGGGTTGCCGACAAACTCAGCTTGTAAGTGGTATCGCCCTCAAATTGAGAGACAACAGCGAAGTACGTTCCTGGTTGCAAAAGTTGACTGAGAGACTCGTGACTTTTACCCGATTTTTGGGAAATATTGATGATATCGCCAGCATCGATCGCCCCATCATTGCCGACATCCCTAACCAAACGCAAATCGGCATCGCCACTCATACTATCGAGGGTTAATTTCAACTCCTCCGCTGTGTTGAGTTCAAAACGATAGATATCTCGGATATCGGCATCCCCAACAAAGTCGAAGGCGGTTTGTGTTTGATCGAGTAAACCAAAATCGTTTGCTTTGTTCAGGGTGTTCCCCGCGTGATCGGGAACAGGCATCGGGAATCCCTCAAATTGACCGTACTTAACGTAGTGTTCTATCGCTGTCAGTTTGTCTGTGACAAGTTTATCTTGAACTCCCGGATTTTGTTCCAGATAGAGTTCCGTGTCAAATAGCGGGCTCGGGTTCCGTCCTTCGAGTTGACCGAATTCTATGAAGTGTCCGATCGCCGTGAATTGACCAGCCATCACTGCCGCTTGAACATCTGGATTTTCTTTGAGGTAATAGTTTGTATCAAATAAAGGTGTTGGGTCAAGCCCTGCAAATTGACCAGATTGCCGAAAGTGTTCAAATGGACTTTGGATATTACCCAAGATTAAACCTTGAGTTACCTCTGGGTTATTTTCTATGTAAAAATTGGGATTGAAGAAAGTCTGTAGTTCCAGCATAATCTCGCAAAGCCAAAACGTATTTATACTTAAATGCTACACTTTTTTTATTTATAACTAGAACTTTTCATATTATGTTACTGTCAACGATTAAGCACTTCTAACAACATTTAAAAACGTTTTATATTGTAAATAAATAATTATTACTATTAGGTTGAGTTAAGTTATTGAAAGTTTTATTAAGCCAAATACTAATTAAGTAATATCTGGTTCGGGTAATTATACCAAATCCGGGTTAGCTATCCCAATTATAAGGTAGGGTGCGCGACCGCAAGCAATCTTGATTCTCCTGACTTTTGGGTCTCTTTAGCCCTCAGTTAGGAAATTAATGGCTGTCACGCACCCTACTTAAACTATAACTGCTGCATCTATTTTTGAGGAAAAGGGCAATTCACGGACATTGTACCAGAGGAATCAGTGAAGGTGACTTCATCTTGATAATGCCGCGGTGTTGACATCAGCAACCGCCAAGCTTCTCCAGCATCTATTAAATTCATGCGTCCGGGATAGTGAGTTTGCAACAACTCTTGCACTATCGGATAATAGTCTGAGTTCATGCTGGGGAAAATATGATGCTCTGTGTGGTAAGAAAAATTCAAGTGCAGCAGGTCAAATATTTGAGGAACCCGCACTGACATACTGTTGATCAGGGGGTCATTAATGGCGGTCATCCGGCAACCCATGTGGTTGGTATAGATGTAAAACATTGCGCCTGCATGACCAATTGCGATCGGCAAAAAGTAGGCGAGAGCGATTTTGAGCGGATGAAATCCCAGGTAGAACAAAATGCTGGCATGAATTCCTAAAATTCCCAGACATTCAAATGCGATTGTCAATCTATCTTTAGGACTAACTGTAAAGGCAGCCGGTACGTAATCGACAGATTTATCGTTAAATAACAGTACCGAGGTGAGATTGCGGAAATTATGCACTAACCACGAACCGGCCATCCCTACAATTAACCACACCGGATTGACTTCCACCGACGGGACAAACAGATTTTGAATCCATTTTCCCCAAGTATCTGGTTGCTGGTACAGATAGTTGCGATCGGGGTCTGCCAAAGAATTCGTGTTATTGTGATGTACGAGGTTGTGCAGATTTTTCCACTGAGTAGGCGGCATAAACAGCATACTTAGTCCCAAAAAGGCGATCGGATAAGTGAGGCGCGACTTTTTCTGAACGCTACCGTGCATCAAATCGTGGGAGCTAAATAGCAAAACTATGATACTATTGCCCATGATGACGGCTAAAGGTAAGTAAAGCCCTAACAGATAGACAGGCCAGCGATCGAGATTAGCAGCAATTCCCCATCCCAGCAATAAAATAGCAGCGTTGATGAATAGTATTGCTAACTTGCTGGGATCTGGTTCAAACGCATCTGACGGCAGCAGCGGACGCAATTTTTTTACATACACCGAGTGATGAATTAGCGTTTCTTCGCCTAAATTTGGCGTTGCCGTCTTGTCTAGAGTATTGAGTAATTTTTCGGATTTCATGTTATCGCTAAGAGTATTTTGATGTGAGTTAATAACTTTCTAAAGTTAATTAGATCCAGTACCGATTTTAGATTGACCCACAAATGAATCGCAGGCTTATTGTCAGGATGCGGAAATTTGATCTTTGTCCACGGTGTCGTTCCGGGAGCTTGTGACCAAATTGCTTGATATCAAAGCTGCCTAATTGTTGTACCAAAATATTATTGTATCTCATAAACAAAAAATTGGAAACAAATATTAAAGGCTTATAAAGGCTTACGCATCGATAATACTATCCCACTTTTGACTTTGGTTTAATATTCCAATCACGAATCCTAAATAACCTATAAAATTAAAAAAGTCCGTTTCCCTGAACAATTTCTTTAATTGTCGTGAGCGTATCTAACCCGATCAATCCCCGACGATAACCTTTTTGGTTGGACATTCCCAAAAATATCGCATCTCCCCGATTTTGATAACGCCAAAACCGAGGCGAGGCATTAATAAAAGTTGAGGCGCTGTTAACATCCAGAGCAAATTGGCGGCTTTCTAAGTAAGATTCAGTGGCGATGCAGTCAGCGTGGCCGCTGCTGTAGCGGTTGATCCAGCCGATCGCAATCTCTAAACTATCGACAACTTTAAACGCGATGGTTTTGTTTAAATAAGGTTGAGTCCACTCGTATGGTTCCGCCAGCTTCAAGTCTGGGAAATCTGCGACGAGATCCGCATCGGCGCTAATTTGAAAGCCTTTTTCTTTTAAACTGTTCCAAAGCCTGACTAAGGAAGAAGGCTTTTGGTTGCGATCTATGAGCACTTTCTCGATCGCGTTAACAGGATCGGGAACGCTTTGATGGCTGTCCAAAATCATCCACCTTGCCATCTCCAAACTGCCAGTCGGTGACCAATAAAGGTAACAATTTCCCATTGCCGACCTCAAAACTGGTGCTGTGCACAACCTTACCACCTGCTGCACCAAACTTGGCCTGCCGTAGGGAATAATTAAATTGAGATATTGGTCTTGAGTGACCAATTCTCTGATCGAAGCGCCCCGATCCGGCGGCAGTACCTGCAAACATCCCGAGGGCAAACCGACCTCATCGATCGCCGAAACCAAAGCTTCCCCAATTACAGTATTAGTTTGCCAGCTTTCGCTGCCGCCTTTGAGAATCAAACTGTTAGCGCTTTTGAGAGACAAACCCGCAGCGATCGCCCCCAACTCGGGAAACGCCTCGTAAATGAGAGCAATTGCCCCCAGCGGTAGCGACTGACAGTACACCTGACAGCGATCGACCTGATAAGAAGCATTGATCACCCTGCCGATCGGATCTGGCATTTCCCCCAACCGTTCCAGAATTTGCACAGTTGTCTTGATCCGTTCCGGCGTCAGCTTCAGCCACTCTACTATCAAGTCGGGAATAGCCATGTCCCGACTCGCTTCTAAATCCAAAGTATTTGCTTCTAAAATGTCATTTTGCCGGCGTTTGAGGCAGCCCGCCATTGCCTGCAAAGCAGCAGCACGATCGGCACTCTTTGTCGCCGCCAACTCCAAAGAAGCTTGATAAGCGCGGCGCGCGACATTTGCCGCTTCTGATGAATGACTAAAATCCTCTATTATCATCTAGCTAACGCCTGTAAGCAAGCCATACCATCAGCGCCGGCAACATGGCCAGCAGCACGGCGACCATTGCCCACAGAATAATATTTGGGCCCGGGGAGTAAAGCGCCAGGGGCAACCAAATCACTAGCGGCACCAAAATCATGCCTAGGGCCAGCGGCAAGTAGTGCGCTTTCAAACCCGGATGCGCTCTGTTCCACTGGTTGCCCGTCCACCGCCAAGCCTGCTTGTAAGGATAGTTTGTCGATAGTTGCTCGATGACGTGTCCGCTTTCATCCAATACAAATATTTGCTGACAGCGGTTGCACCCAAAGGCTTCTGTCAACGTTATGGGGACGAGACGACCCCGCCGCCGGCAAGGGCAGGGGTACTCATCGTTTAAGTCAATCTTTGGAGCTTTTTGAGATGGCACGAGCGATCGGATAAAAAAGCGTTTTTGCAAAAATCATCGTTAACATATCGATTTCATTAAACTTGTTAATTCTGCCCGAGCGAGGGTTTTAAGTGCCTGTTCCGAGCGACCGCCCACTTGGCAATTTTGACTTACAAGTTCTGCATTCAATATTACCACTAACTTAGGTATTCTCAACCACCATTGGGAGTATACCGAAAACTTTCTGGATGTACTTTCGGGTTTTCTTGATTTTTTTTGACCTTTAAAGCGGGTGACGCGATTCGAACGCGCGACATTCACCTTGGCAAGGTGACGCTCTACCACTGAGCTACACCCGCATTTCCTGCGGTATTAACTATACTGCCTTAGGTATCTTTGTTTGTCAAGTCTTTTATCTAATTTTTTTTTACCAATTCAGCCCAGGGGCGATCGCGCCCCAGTCCCTTTGACATTTGAGGAGCCTGAATTATTAACTAAATCGGTAATTGCCATAGTTTTGACAGCCATCGGCCGACAGCAAAGCTAAAATCAAGCTGGAATTTGGGAGAACACTGCTATGTCAGACTTAAATCGCGGAATCATGAAGTTCAAGGGAGCTGACAGCCCCATTGCGATCGCCATTTCGGCGATTGTCATTACGGGCGGAATCGGCTTCTTGATCTGGTGGGCCCTGCAATCAGCCTACACCTTCAGCTAACAGACTGCTCAAACGTAAAACTTATAAGGCACTCCTCAGAAGGCAGAATTTAAGAAAAATTCTGTCTTTTGCATTTTTTGCCCTTAGTCGTGAGTGAGCTTTTTGCCAAGGAATGCGGATAGATGCTTGACCGTCAAAGGATTGCCATAAATCACCCGATCGGGCGAGTCGCTAGCATGAGTCAAGATAACTCCCCGATCGACTACTTTTGTAGTACACTTGTAAACACGGCGCGCCGAGAGCGCAGTTTTAGATGCAAGTGTTTGCAAGGGTTGTATCTCAACACAAATTTATGGCAAGCTTTCAGGACATCTTCAAATACTACAGTCGCTACTGGAAAATATCAGTTTACAGCATAGGCGCATCCAGCATTTTGACGCTAGCCGATTTGCTTGTTCCCTACGCGATCGGCCAAATATTAAACGTATTGTCGAGTCAACCTACAGATACAGTAACCCAAAAACTGATAGCAGCGATCGCCTCTGTTACCCAGCAGTCACCCAACAAAATATTATCCCTATCCGTCTTGCTGGGGATAATTTTTCTGGTAACAGTCGCCAAAGCGCCGGTAAAGCCTTGGCTGGGAAATTGGTTCCACTGGGCGATACCATTGAGGGCGAGGCGCGATCAAATGAGAGGCGCGATCGGCAAAATCCTCACCTTACCCCTAGAATTTTACGACGAAAACAACGCCGGACGGATTGCCAGCCGCATCGCCAAAGGCATCGCCAACCATACTTGGACTTACCCAGAAGTTGCCGGCGAATTCATCCCCGAAATCGTCCGCTTAATCGGCATTTTTGCCGTTATCTGCTTAATTGAGTGGCGGATTGGCTTATTAATTTTGGTTTCATTCCTATTTATCCTCAGTTTCACCCTCAAAGGCCTGCAACAGTTGACTGCGCGGGAAGAAATTCTCGATGAATACATCGAAGATACCGAAAGCCGCAACTCGGAAATTATCACCAACATCAAAACAGTCAAAGCTTTTGCGACAGAAAGCGATGAACTCAAAAGGCAAACCACCAGACTCGATCGCGAATTAAAAGTCGTGATCCAGCGCATTCACAAAGGATACATCACTCTGGGAACATACCAGCAGACGATCGTCGAGTTGTGTTTGTTTTCAGTTCTCGGTTTTAGCCTAGCAGCCACGGTTGCAGGCAAAATTTCCCTCGGATATTTTGTTACCGTCTACACGTTGGCAAGCATGGCATATTCCCAACTGCGTCCGATTAGCATTATCGCCGAATTATTGGCGCGCCGTTATTCTTCAATGATCCGCTTCCACGAGTTTATGCAAACGCCAGACGGTGTTGATGCGGTTAATTTAGCAGAAAATGCTCGATCGGCACAGCCACCTTATAAATTTACGGGCAAAGTTGAGTTCAGCGGTTTGACATTCGGGTACGACAGTCAAAAACCAGTTTTGCAGGATGTGAATTTATTGATTCATCCGCGTCAAACCATAGCATTAGTCGGGCGATCGGGTTCCGGGAAATCGACTTTAGTTAAACTTCTGTTTCGCTACTTTGAACCCAACGGAGGTCGGATTCTGATCGACGGAGAAGACATTTGCAGCTTAGACGTGACTCGCTACCGACAGCGTTTAGCGATTGTCCACCAAGAAGTAGACGTTTTTAACGGTACTTTGCTGCAAAATCTGACTTACGGAAACAGAAATGCAACTTTCGAGCAGGTTGAGGATGCTTGTCGCATCGCCAAAGTAGACGATTTTGTGCGACTGTTGCCCCAAGGTTACTATACTGTTGTCGGGGAGCGAGGAGTGCGCTTGTCCGGAGGGCAGCGGCAGCGGTTGGGGATTGCGAGGGCGCTGTTGGTGGAGCCGGATGTGTTAATTTTTGATGAGGCTACTTCTAGTTTGGATTATGAAAGCGAGCGATCGATCCAGATAGCCATGCGGAATATTCTCGGTACGCGCACCACCATAATTATTGCCCACAGACTGAGTACAATTCGCGAAGCCGATGCGATCGTCGTGCTCGACGGCGGTAGAATCGTCGAAGTGGGCAGTCACGACGAACTCTTGAGTCAACAAGGCATTTACCGCCGCCTGCACTCCCTGCAAGAAACTGGGGAATTAGTGAATTAGGGATTTGGGCTAAGTCTAGACTTGGGGTGCTCCGGGCGGGCGCCAAGCCTAGACTTAGCAGTGCGCACCTGAAACACTATTCAATTTTCCGGTTTGCCGCTAAATGACTTATGTGTTCTCAACTTAATGATTAAACTTTTAAATATAATGTTGCAAAAAAACAAGAAGCTGCTAGGATGTTTAACTGTGGGTACAAATGGGTCGGTGCCCGAGAGGTTAATGGGGGCGGACTGTAAATCCGCTGGCTACGCCTACGCTGGTTCAAATCCAGCCCGGCCCACCACAATTTAAATAAAAATAAAAAGTTAAAAATTTTAATTTAACATTCTTAATTTTTTATGCCCGTGTAACTCAGTGGTAGAGTACCTCCTTGGTAAGGAGGAAGTCACGAGTTCAAATCTCGTCACGGGCTTACTGGTATCTAGTATATCCCTCAAGGGTTTCGTAACTGAGAGTCAAAATCTGGACAAGACGCCCTTAACCCATTCGTAACAAGTTAAGCTTGGATGGCAGTTGTCAAGGGGATTTGAGAAGATGTTTCAAAGAAAAAGCAGTCAGCTCCTCGCTGTCGTTCGGGGAAAGGCGCAATA
>NZ_JAUBSX010000059.1:0-47855 GCF_036704885.1 Microcoleus sp. F4-D5
TGAGGACGCCCAGACATTTTAATATTCTCCTTTACTTTTCAGGTAACTCTAGCATAACTTTAGAAAAATGGTATAATGCCTTGGTTAGTAACGCTGGCGCGATGGGCATGAGAGCGGTAGTTGTCGTTCAAGTAATCGTTTTGCATTGGATTTTTCCTCAAAATGGTTTAAGCTTGCAATTCGTTGCTGTCTTCTTGCGATCGTTCTTTGCGTTCTGGCGAGGTATAGTTGTAGTCTTTAGAGGCTTGAGAAGCTCTAGATTGAGTTTTTTGTGGCTCTGGGGAGCCGACTACAGCCTCCATTTCTTCAACAGCAATGTGGCACTGTCGAACGTCTGGCGGCTTTCCTTTGACCAGAACGGCATCGAACACTTGTGCGTCACCTTGGCGGGGGTCAGTTCCTATCAGTTGTTTTGACCCGTCCGGCAGATCCAGTATTTCAAATTCGTATTTGACTGCCCCGGTCGTGCCGTCTTCGCGGCGCGATTCTTTCCAAGGAAACACTGGATCTTTTTCTCCGCTAAAGCGTTTGGGAAAGGTGTCCTGAAACTTTTCAACTAAAGCCTGGGCAGTTGCTAGTTTGTTGTACTCTTCTTGCGACTGAGGCAATTTGAAAATGGCTTCTTTTTCTTCGGGAGTTAGCTTGTCCCGATCTGGCTCAAATTTCCAGCGATCGCCATTCTTGGTTCCGGCAAAAATTTCGGTATTATCGCTGCCTTTTACGGCAACTTTAACTTCGTTATTTTCACCAGTTACATACAAGCTGCCGCCACCATCAAATGCAATTCCCGATCGGGGAGACTGTCCCGTAGCGAAAGCATAATTGACCAAGCAATCTGCTACAGCTTCTCGCTGCTGCTGTACTTTTGTTTGAGCTACCATTTTGCTAAGAAGATCCTCTGGTTCGCTTTCCTCCTTGTCGATACTGTTAGGTGCAGTAACTGCGGGCTGAACTTTTTGACGGGTTTCTGGCACTTTTGAATTAGGATTAAATTCCGATCCAACAGGCATTTCAACGGTCATTTTATGTTCTAGTTTGTCAACGATGCTTTCAAGGCGATCCAACCTCTTTGAGAGGTTGCCTAAATAGTCTTGAATTTGGTCTAACTGTTCGCTGATGCTGGTATCTTTATCGAGCTGTAAAGGCCTAGATTTCTGGGATTTTGGGTTGAGCTTGCTCTCTAGATCGCCAATCTTTTCGCCAATTTTAGCTGCCTTGGTTTCGGGATTGTTGATTTGAATTCCCTTGGTTCCCTTGGCTTCAATGTCGCGATTGCTTCTCTGAGGCTGGCTCGTTTCCAATTCCTCTGGTTCAGTTGCAGCAGGTGGTTCTAATACCTGCTTAGCCCGTTCAGCAAGTTTTTCAGTGCGTGTATCTATCGCCTCTATGCCGGAAATGACATCAGCGTGTTTAGCACGAGTCGCAACTCGGTCGGCGCGAGTGTTTAATGAGTCAATCTGTTCGAGAATTTTTTCGAGTTTTTCTGCTTGTTCTTTTTCCCTCGCTTGTTCAATGTAATCAATTAGTTCCCCAATACTCTTTGCTCCAAGTAGACCCATTAAAGAGGCAGTTTGAACGGTTAAGCCACTTACGGTTAATCCGTTAATTTCGCTTCCCATAGAAGCGACACTTGCTCCTTGGCGTTCGGTTTCTTTTAGAACAGTTTCAACGGTGTCGAGTAAAGGATATTTTGCTTCGGGATATTTTGCTTCGGGCTGTTCAGCCACTTTTTGCTTGATTTGTCCGTTATCATTCTGATTTTGAACGCTGCGATTTTTAGCGATTTTGCCCAATACACCATTGGGGATAGGAGCATCCTCATCATCAGAAAGTAGTTCTTCAATATTATCTTCTTCCTCCTTTTTTTTCGTTCTGCTGGCAGTTTTTTGAGAAGCTACTGACTTTCCTAGCTGGCGTTTGGACTGCGATGATTTGCGAGTTTGCGTATTGTGGCTGGGAAGGTCTGTATCTTCTTCTAGATCGCTTAAATCATCCTCCAATTCATCATCTAGTTCATCATCTAGTTCTTCATCAAATTCTTCGGAAATGCTGTCCTCCTCTAATTCATCAGTGGCATCCAGCCCGATTAAGTCCATAATTTGGGATGGAGTATAGTAATTGTTATTGTCTTTGGTTTCAACGTCGGCCTGTTTCAGATTTTTTACTAAATAGACACCGCTGGTTCTCTGGCTGGGGTCTTTAGTTAAATAGAAAACAAAGCCAGACACCTCGCCTCCTTTTCCTTCAGTAACTAAATCCATGCTGACACTAGCTTTGTGATTGCCAGATTCATTGATTCTGTCGGGTCGTTTGTTGAAGGATTCAACGAAGTTTTTGAAATCATCCCAGTCCTCAATGTCGCCTTCTTCTTGGATTGTTTCTATGGCAGCATCGAGGGTTTCCTGAATGTGTTCTAGTTTTTTGACGTGTTTGGGATCTGTGGCTGTTAGGACAGACCAAGTACGTTTTGGGGCTGAGAATTGTCTTTTGGAGTTTGGCTTAGTTGAGACTTTTGCAGCCATCTTTTCTCACCTCCTACGAGGAAATTAGATGCGATTGTTAGGTTCGATATTGAACTTTCAGCAGTGCTTTAGATTGTCAAACAGGACTATTGGCTAGTTGCGCGATCGCTTTATTGGTAATCCACAAGCGGGGGTATTGGTTCGCGGGTTTGGCTCAAAAGTTCTTTTCTGACTTTGCCTCTTAGTTCTTGGTGATACTCGCCTAGCATTCTGCTGAATTCTTGCAGAACTTCTAGGTTTTGTTTGGGTAACTGTCCTGCTTTTACTGCTGTCTCTACACCCTTGGTCATTTGGCAAATGTGCGTGCTCATTATTCGCAGTTGGGCACAAGTTCCTTCATTGATAGCGGGGACTGTGCGGTTAAGGCTAAAAGCGCGTTTACGCAAGTAGTCAGACAGGCTTTTTTCACCTGATTCTGCGGCAAGTTTCACTAAATCTGCCTTTTCCAAGGTGGTTAGGCGCACTCGGACGACTTCAGTCTTTCCGTTGGGTTTGGAAAGTTGGTTTTTGGCAAGAGTTGCAGTTGTAAGCACATCAATTCTTTAGGGCTAACTAATGGTTTATTAAGGTTAAGTTGAACAGCAAGGGAGTAGGTCAGAGCGGTTTTTGGCATTAAGTTAACTTAATGCTGAGCAACCGATGTTCGCTACAATTTTCTGAACCTTGATGGCAAGGTTTGCGCGGCGATTTATCCATTGCTTTCATTAATTCAATTGTCAGCAATTATGTGGGATATGAGCCTGTTTCTTTCGGTTTATGTTTTGTTCGGTCACAAGTCGCATTAGTGAGAAGTGACCGGAGCAGTTTTTATCATCCATATGGCTGATTCGAGGGTGGATACTGCTGGCTGGATTGCTTGTAGCTTTTGACTGTCAAAGTCGGACATGGTTGTTTTAAAGTCTGTAAATTGCATCATTGTTGAGCATGATTTACAGCCAATCGTGCTTTGTTGTTGAGGACGGCTCTTAGTTTGCGATCGCCGTCGCTCAACAAAGTCTTAATATTTAGTGTTGGTAGTTTAAGCAAGTCTGAGTTGGTATTCCCAGAAGAATCGCTCTGTGTTATCCCGGCTGCGACACAGGTATTTCCAAATGTCCAAGTCTGTGTCCATTACTAGGCCCATGATGATATAAGATTTTTCATTGTCTGTCACTGCATCCCCAAAGTTAAAATCCGGTTGCGCCCAATAATCGGGCAGGGCGATCGTAGTCGGTTCAGGGGCGGTAGCATTGGTTGGATGCGCGATTTCAGTCGGCGCGTAGTGTTTTTGTGGCATTTGGTCGATTTTAAGAGCAAGTGAGCGCCCTGCTTACTGGCGGTAGCCAGAGGAGAGGTATTCGTCAGCTACTTCTGCTGAAGCGAATATATGTCGTTGCCCTTTGCACAAATTCTGACAATTGGGCGATTTGGGCGATTTGCTCATTTTTACCCTCTCTTACGTCTATTTGACATGGCTTGCTATGCGACTGGCGTACTAACTAGGAGGATTCAAGAGGTGTCGGAGTACAAAAAATCAATTAAAAAGCAGCGAAACTTAATTCAACTTAATTAAATTTTGTGAATTTTGGAGGAAATATTAGGAAATATTAGGGACAAGTAGGAGATATTAGGAAAAAAGAGGAAATAAGAGGAAATATAAGGGTTAAAATATAAAGCTTTTTGTAGTCATCAGTAACAATTGTGATGTTGTTTCTTCTCACAAAAAGTTGCACCCTCTGTGTGGAGAATGCAACTCGCGCTTATTGCTGGCAGGCATTACTTCTTAGAAGAACCTGACCTTTGTAGTAGTCGTAACATCACTGGCATGAGTACCTGAATCAGCGAGGCAACAGAGCAGATGAAGATAGCGAACACTCTGCATGAGCATTCTGGCAGCCCGAAAAAATTACTCTTCCACTTCACTTCTCTTATACAAAAGTGCGTTAGCACTGCATTCAATCAAACTCGGCTCCCTGTACTGCAACTCAAGAAGAGAAAAATGCTACCACCTTTGTCCGATAGGTTGATATGCAATAGCTAAATGGCTATAACAAGGCGGCAATCTTTTAGGCAACCTTAACAGCCTATTCAATTAGTTCGACTTGCTCAATTGTGAAAGTACAGCTTGCTATAAATGCTACCACTTTTGAGCCTCTGCTACATTTGCTTAAAATATTTACTGTAGAGTTTGCTGTTAAATTGTTAAATTGATATTAAGCGTACCGGGACAGGAAAAAACCTCAAAATTAACTTTTTGGGGCCGCTCGACGATGAGTTTTTCTGAGTTATTGCTGTAGTTTTTGAGTTTTTATGAGTAAAATTGTGTAAGCTCAGCTTGAACTGTTAACCCAATTTTGGGCGGTGTTAGCAACAAAAAACTCAAATTTATGCAAATTTATGCAAGCTGGGAAGAACTGGAAAAAAGCAGGGAAAGATGGTAGCAAGCAATGTTGGGAGATATATTTATATCGGTAAAGGAAAGATGGTAGCAATAGCAATGTTGGGAGATATATTTATATCGATTTCTCGAACTTGTTGCGAACCCTTGGGCTTCAAGAAACTACAGAACCAGGCGCACCGCTGTGTCGCTGGCAGTATGAGGGCATTTCAATTGATGTGATGCCGTGCGATGAATCGGTGCTGGGGTTTTCCAACCGCTGGTACAGGCCGGGCATTGCTAACTCTATTCGCTACCAACTTCCAAGTGGTAGGCAAATCCTAATTTTTTTAACGCCTTACCTCCTCGCCTCCACGCATAGAAGCTTTCACGGGTAGAGGTGGCGGTAACTTTTATTTTAGTTCCGATATTGAAGACATCGTGGCATTGCTTGACGGGCGTTTGAGTTTGTTCGAGGAAGTGCAGCAAGCTGACGAAGAAGTGAAAGCATTTTTATCAGAATGGTTTCGAGCCGAGTTGGAAAATCTGTGTTCCATCGCGCCTGCTTTCCTCTCGTCCGCTGCTAAAAATTCAGGTCGCACTCGCTTGCTATTGCAAAGAATTGAAAGGCTGGCGATGGTAGTTTAGTAGTTGACGGGGTGAAATGAGCAACCGTACAGAAAGTTAGGCTAAGGCTGAAACGCTTACTACACAGGCATTCTAATCATCCTGTTCGTTAGGGTCATCCTTGTCACGCAGCGAACGCATTTCCCCCTGCATCACGGCAACAGGCAAAGAGAAATGATAACGTCCCAACATATTGATGTGAGAATGTCCTCTCATGCGATAACCGCGCTACATCTTCTTGATTCATGCTCTGTTGGGTGCCGATCAAAGTCAGCGCAGCATCCATATAATATGTATTCCATAGGACTAAAGCATTTACGACCAATCCCAAAGCCGAAAGTTGGTCTTCTTGTCCTTCCTGATAACGTTGACGCAACTCTCCCTTTTGACCATGAAAAATAACTCTGGCAAGCCCATGCCGTCCTTCTCCCCGATTTAGTTGAGTCAAAATTCGACGACGATAAGCTTCATCATCGACATAGTTTAATAGGTACAAAGTTTTGGCTATACGCCCCAACTCCCCAATCGCTCGACCCAGAACAGAAGGCTTGTCACTTCGGTATAAAGTTCGGATAATATCTGTTGCGCTCACCGTTCCTAACTTTAAAGAACCTGCAACTCGCAGTATGTCATCCCAATAATTTTCAATAAAAGCGATATTGACCCGCTGCCGTGCTATTCCATTTAGAACCCCATAATTTGCTGAAGAATCTAAACGCCAAAAGCGAGCCTCTCCCACATCAGCCAGTCGAGGGCTGAATTGGTAGCCCAGTAACCAGAAAAGACCGAATATTACATCACTATAACCACTTGTGTCAGTCATGATCTCCTTGGGTTCAAGAGATGTCTGTTGCTCCAAAAGCCCCACCAACACAACCAGAGAGTCGCGCAGTGTTCCAGGAACCACCAAACCGTGAAAACCTGTAAACTGGTCTGAGGTAAAATTGTAATAAGTAATACCTCGACCCCGACCAAAATATTTGCTATTTGGGCCTGAATTTAGTGTCTGCACAGGCACCACAAAACGCAATCCATCTGCCAAAGCCACTTCTCCCCCACCCCAAGTCTGCGCTAATGGAATATGAGTTTGAGCATCAACCAACCGGGCATTAGCACGAATCAAAGTTTCAGAACGAAGGTAATTTTGCTGTATCCAAGCCAATCGATTGCGAGTCAGGGCTGGGATATCTGCGCGGCTCACTGGCTTGAGACCAATGTTGCAACTCTGAGCTATCAGCACTGCACAGACACTAATGGGTAAATCCGTTACTCGTGAGTTTTCTTGACTACAATGGTTAAATTCATCCATAAACCCTGTTTTCGCATGGATTTCCAGCAAGGCTTCCGGCAAATCCACACGGGGGAGTAGTTCTGATACCAGTATTTTGAGAGCTTTTAAACTGGCAGGTTCTTCCAACTTATCCAGGTTGGTTATTGTTAAAGTATCACGTCCTTTTTTGTTAGGTTCAACTCTTACTGCTGCATTGCTGGGCAAATTATTAGCAGTGCGAAGAAATGCAAAATTGAGCTGCTGCTTCAATTTTTCTAGTTCTGCTTCAGGTGTTGGTTGTAGGTTTAGTGCGCGACAAACCTGCGGTCTGGCTGACTCCCAATCTGAACCTTGTAGTAATTTGGCATGGGGGTTACTCCAACGTATACTGGGAGTGATAAACAATTCTCTCCGGCGTAAACCCTCACACAATCGCTCTAAAGTACAGAAAGTATAAGCGCGACGGTCAATAAAAGCTGCGGCATCCAAGTCTTTTATTGTGCGTAGCCGTTCCTTTTTTCCATCCCGCACTGATTTGGAGAGTAAATCCTTGATCAATAACTCCAGCACATCGAGGGTTTCATCAGCAGCTTCCGCTTCCAGGATGTGAATAAAGGCAAGTAGAGTTGCAATTCTCCGCTCAAAAGGCATACGGGCAATCGCAGCTACACGAATTGTTGCTGCATGGCGGGCAAGAGCTTTTAATCGGCTGGCTGGGATACTAGAAAAGTTTAAAGTATTGATGCCAACTTCACGCACTTTAACCAGACGATTTAAAGCATTGATCAAAGCGGGTGCGCTGTGACGAGTTGGCGATCGCCGTAACTGATCTAGTGGTGTGTACCAAGTTTTCTCATCAGGTAATAGTAAGGCTTCAAGCTTGAACCGTTGTTCGGAAGAAGGAATTTTTGATAACATTCGCCACAGCCTCTTCGCCGTCCGCTCCCGTATGCTGGCAACCAGACGCTCCAAAACTGTAACTCCGGGTAAAAGGATTTTATGTTCAACTAATCTTGCTGTAACCAAGTCAAATAAAACACTGGGGCTTTCCGAACCAACCCAGGCACGTCCATACAGCCAACGAATCAGTTGCCAGTGTCCCGGTTGTCCGCTAAAATCTCGATAGCCATAGCGTTGTTGAATCTCGCCCTGATGTTCCCAATGGGTTACAGTACGCTCAAGGTAGCGTGGCAAACATTCGATATCTGCGATTCCTAACTGAGTGGCTATGTGGGTGATAACACCAGGCAGAACATCAATGGGATTTTCCAAAAAAGTCCCCAAAAACCTGACGCTAACTAGCTGCAAGGCAAAACCCAGACGGTTATGATTTCCACGTCGAATTAAAACGCTTTCCAAATCTGTATCGTCAAGATGAAAGTATCGAGCCAATTGCATTGGTGTTGGTTCCGACTCATAACGTCCGTAGCGTTGCCGCTGTTCGAGAGTAAGAAATCCCATCCATAAGCCCTAAGTTGTACTAATTAAAGTGTAGGTTATTTGGTACAGTAAATAGAAACGGTGCAGTAAGGGTTTGAGACCTATAAAATCCAGAGGGTTTAATTGGTACAAAGAGTTGCCATTTATTGTCGGGTTTCGACAACTGACCAGTCCTGTGAGCGGCAAGAACGGGACTTATTAGAGTATGCTGCCGTTTGTGGTTTTGAGGTAATTGGCATTTGGTTGGAAACAGTGTCTGGAACCAAGCACTATCGCACAGAACGCTCCAAAGTTATGGCGTTGGCTCAAAGTCATAGCATTGATGCCATTTTGGTGACGGAGATGACCCGATGGGGACGTAGCACTATTGATCTAATTGAGACTTTGCAGGAATTGCACAGTTGGCATGTTTCCTTAATTGCTCAAACTGGATTGCAATTTGATTTGAATACACCACAAGGCAGATTAATTGCCCATCTCATGGCATCTTTGGCTGAATTTGAACGGGATTTGCTGCGAGAAAGGGTACGGAGTGGGGTGGCGGCGGCTAAAGCGCGAGGTCAGAAATTTGGCAGACAGCCGGGACAAAGGATCAAAGCAGATAAGTTGGGCTCTAAAGTTTTGCAGATGGTTAGTGAGGGGTATTCTTACCGCAAAATTGCAGAAATTCTCAACCTTAGCAAGACAACAGTCAATGATATTGTCAAACGTCACAAACAGTCAGTCTCGGAAATAGCGTTGGAGAAGTAAACCTGAAAAGCTTATTCAGCAATTGTTTTAGGCTTAGCGTAACTTTCTGTACGGTTGCTCATTTCACCCCTACTTCCAAAATCAAGATCGGAGCGTGGGATTGATGTTCTTACTCACCCTAGCTTTAAGGGTGTTTACCTTGATAGAATTTGTCGTTCGATTGGCTTTGCAAACTTCCCAACAAAAGTTGGCGGGGCTTTATGCTGGCAATCCTAAGAGAGCTACAGAGCGACCCTCTGCTGAGCAATTATTGAAGGCTTTCGACAACCTTAACCTCTATTTATTTCCTGAAAATTCCATTGTTGTTACGACGCTTTCGGATCTTCAACGACAGATACTTTTTTTGCTCAAATTGCCAGAATCCATTTACCACCTACATCTCAAGCCCCATAAGCCTTAATTCCGTCACACCTTTCCAAAATGAGCGAACGGACAGTAGAATAGCGCTAATATAATATTTTGAGCCCAGCAACCCCAAACGCTTTTGCTGGCGGGAGGGAGAGCTGCTTAAATTGGGAACCTTTCAAACATCGTCGGACAGCCGATGTAAGCTTGTTGAGGGTAAAGTAGTCTGAAATATTGCTGTATGAACTAATTCTTAGGGTATTTTAGACCTCCCTGTGAAACAAGAATCACCGTTCTTTTAGGGCTGTGAGTGTCAAGAAGCAAAAAACCTAAATCAGTGATATTTAAAATCACCGGACTTTTAGGACAGCGATCGCGTCAAAAATCAGTGCCAAAAGCACAGCACCTCGGCCATGACAGGAGTCAAAGCGCAGTGTCATGTTTATTCTGAAACGGCAGGATGTTGAAATATCTAACTTTCAACACCCAAAACGGGATCAGCAGATTCCAATTCTCAATTATCAGGGGCAGACATTTCGCCTGATCAGCGCCTTCAACGGCAAGCAAGCAGAAGACGCCAGAGCCTTGTGGCGGGATTTAACCGACAACCGAGGCAAAGCCTGCGTCCTGCTGGAAGAGCCGGATCGGTACAACGTCTGGGGCAAAGTCCGCTTAGACCAGCTCATCGGCGAAGAGGCTGGTGGTGCGGACGCAGCAGCCAAACCGCCGCTGTTCGCCCAAGCCTGCCTGCTGCTGCTCCAAGCAGTTTATTTCGATGTCGAAGACCTCCTAGGGGCAAGGCAAGCCGCATCGTTTCAGAAAGATATCGCCAAGGTATTTCAACAGGGAAACTTCCCCCAGGCAGACTCCCCTGATGCGGTCAAAAATTGGTTAACTGTCAGCCCCTTGCAAAGTCACAAAGTACCGCCTTGGCAAGAGCAGCATCTCAAAACCTTGCTGCAAGAACTGCACCGTTTGGGCAAATCGTATTTTGGCGATACCGGTTTCGCTGAAGGAGTGAATGAGGTGCTGCAAGATATGCCAGCACCCGATCGCAATCAGTTTTTAGATTGGCTCAAACAATCAGCCCTCAACAAACTGTGGATTGCAACATAAAAAATCTCGGACAATTGCTCGGACGATCGCGATCCCGGTCAAGCAACAAGCTAATCCGGTGTCAAGCTGTTATCGATCGAGCAGATTGTTAAGTCCGTTTAGATGCCACATCACCTTGTGGCAATAAAATTGCTAGTTAGACCTCTAAAAATCCCTATGAGCAGCACTTCAGAAAAGTCATCTACTTCTCCATCTTTGTTTTCAGCTCAGAACCTCGTCATTGCTGGCATTACCTGGGCTGTCATGGCGCTGCTGTTTTTTTTGCTATTCAGCGTCCCCGTCTCCAAAGAAGAGGGTCTGCCACTTTGGTACTCGATCGGCACTTTGGTTTTTGAATGCGGGGCATATCTCGGAGCGGCGCTAGTTTGTTTTAGAAACTGGCAAAGCCCTCATATGGTCAGCGGGCGCAACGTCTGGCTGGGGATTGGTCTCGGGATGCTGTTCTACTTTATCGCCGGCGTGCTATTTGGCATTTGGGAACTCTATTTCGGGATTGACCCGGACGTGTCCCCAGCCGATGCCTTTTATCTGGTCAGTTATGTGGCATTGATCGGGGGCATGGTTCTAGCCGTGACTTCCAAGCGGCTGAATCTAGAAATTTGGCAGTGGGGTCTGTTATCGGGAATTGCTGCTTTTGGGATTGTTGTAGCGCTCTGGGTGGCGGCTCCTGACTCTTGGAGGGCACAGCTAGGGCTAGCTCCGGCATCGACTCAAGAAGTAGTGACCCAAACTGCACCAGACTCAAATCAAGCAACAGCCAAAGCCCCTGGTTTGAAGGACTCGCCCGGGTCAAAGGCAAAAGGATCGACATCGCCTGATGCTAAGCCTGCACCGGACGCAGCAGAAAAAACTAAAACTCCAGCTCCCGCATGGGTTACAGCACTAGATGAGCAACTGTTGCCCTATGCTTATGCCATCAATATGTTTTACATTGTGGGTGATGTTTTTCTGCTGATTATTGCTACAGCACTGCTGCTGGCATTCTGGGGAGGACGTTTTTCGCAATCTTGGCGGATGATTGCGGCTGCAACTTTTTCGCTGTATATCGGGGATATGTACTTTAAGTGGCGTGATACTCAGGCCGAGGGCAGTTACCAAAGTGGCAGTTTGCCGGAAGTATTTTTTATTTTCAGCGCCGTCCTGTTCGGAATAGGAGCTATCTTGGAACATGACATCTCAACCCGTTCTCGCCAGAGCAGGCGTGGCAGGCGCACTGCGTAGCGAGTTAAACTCGACAGCGGCAGGCTGCTAATGGGGCAGGCTACTAGGGATGCAAAAAAGACTTTGCATCCCCCAACAACATTCTGGTCGTTTAAATCCAGCTCGACATCGCAGTTTGCTGCTCGTTACCCTGGCTCGAAATACTTATTGTGGCTGGGAAACTCGCCATCATAACTAATTCTTCAAAAGTTGGATTTTATTTGATATTATCGGGAAATTAGGCAGGCAGTTCAGGTATGGCGGGACTCGATGGTGCCCGTTAGCCACCAAGTCCGAAAAGTCAAAGTTTTGGATAACCATGACGCCCACAAAACTCTCCGATTCTGACAAATCCGAAATCCTCAGGCTGTACCGACAGTCGGACGAGAACACTATCACTCTGGCCAAGCGGTACGGAGTGAGCAGTTCTACTGTGAGGCGCATTCTTCAGAGTGCTTTGTCGGATTTTGAATACGAATCTCTAGTCCATCAAAAACAAAAACGTTTACCCGATCGCGCTAGCGTTCTGGAACCGACAGAGGATGCTGCTGACTCCTCGCAGTCCGTTAGTGAGTCAGATCCTCTGTACCCCCCTGTGTCGGAGTCGCGGGCAAATTCGAGTTCAAGACTCCGGAGGCATTCTTTATCTACTGGTGAATCGATTGCTGGGAGTGAAGCTCGATCGACTTTACTCTCAGGTTCAGGTATTTCTCACTTGTCAGAAGCTGAAGCAGCTAATCTTACAGAGCGCTCAGATGAGTTCGCTGTGGCGGGCAAGTTAAAAAATGAGATCCCAGAATCTGGAATGCTTGCAGGTGAAGATTTTAGCGATTTTGATGATGGGGAGGATGAGGAAGAAGACGATGATACAGATTTAGATGACTTTGACGCAGAGGATTTGGACGAGGCAGACTCTCTATTTGCTGCTAGTTTGCTGGGTGTTCGATCGAGGGGGGCGTCTGGCGAACTGCGGGCAAAAACGATGATTCAAGTTTTGCCTTTAAGTGAAGCCTCTATTCCCAAAATTTGCTATTTGGTGGTCGATCGGGCTGCGGAGTTAATTGTTAGACCTCTGAAAGCTTTTGGCGAACTCGGTCAAATTCCGCCTGAGGAAATTCGAGAGAAAACTTTGCCAGTTTTTGACAATCATCGAGTCGCACGCCGATTTTCGACTCGCAATCAAAGAGTTTGTAAGGTTCCTGACGGCAGGATGTTGCAAAAAACAGCCCATTATTTGCAAGCCAAGGGATTTACTCGGCTGCTGATTGACGGTCAGGTGTATTCAACTGAGACAGACAAAATACTCAATTAATTCGATCGTTCAGTTCAACCTATTTAGTTGAGAATCCTCTGTGTTAGAACCAGGAAATATGTCAAATTTCTTCTAAGGGTTCTGTGCGATCGGGGTTTACTCGATCGTCCCGAAATTGGGGACGGCGAGAAACTGCGGGTTCTTCTGATATACTCCACAACGGCAGCAGCACCGCTCCTCCGATCGCGCCGGTACTGAATCCGAGTGCCAATACTACTCCGACTGGCATTTGTATTGATTTCAAAAAGAGAAAGTTTAAACCCACATTCCGCACCCCCAACTGGCACATACGCGGATTGAGGAGGTAAAAGTGAATCATCGGGGATAATAATGAGTAAAAATACTCCAAAATTTGTGCAACTATCGCATCATCCAGTTCGGAATCCCTAAAAATTGACGCGAGGGCATGAATTAAATCTTCTTAACCCATAAAACGTCAAAAATCAGACCGTTAACAACTATTAATTCCAGCATATATCGCCTGCATTATGACAATAATACATCACTGCTGAATCAACAATTATTTAATTCTACGTCAATTTTAACAATCAATATTCAACTTCATTTCACAACAAGAAATAATAAGACCGACAGGTGACTGGAAACAAATTTAATACAGCCAACCGTTCGGATGTCAAATTAGAAACTTGCTGAATTCCTTGAATACAAACGGTATGAATCGATTGAAATCTCTGGTAAGAATAAATTAAAAAAATACACCAATGAAAGCATATTCAGTAGATTTGCGAACAAAAATAGTAGCAGCCCATCTAGATCAGAAGCTGTCGATCGGAAAAACAGCAGAAATATTTGCTTGCAGTAAAAGCTTAGTTCAAAAACTGGTCAAGCAACAAAAAATAGAGGGGAATTTACAGCCGAGACCTAGGGGGAAACCGAGATATAGTCATTTGAAGAATTCCACAGCTTCTTTGAGAGAAATAGTGGCAGCACATTCCGATGCAACCTTACTAGAATTGTGTGAGTTATTTGCCCAGAAAACGGGAAATTGGGTGGGTAGAACAGCCATGTGTAACGCATTACAAAAGTTGGAATTAAATCGTAAAAAAAAACAGTGAGAAATAGCCAAGCCGGCACTGAAAGAGTCATGAAATTAAGGTTAGAGTATTGGGAAAAAGTCAAGCATATCGACCCAAACAATAAGCGTATTTTTAGATGAGACTGGAGTATTATTAGGTTTAACCAGAACTCATGCACGTTCCCAACGAAGAACGAGAGCCTATGCGGTCAAACCTTTTTATCGAGGTCAAAAAGTCACAGTAATTGGTGCAATTAGTCTCACGCAAGTAGTGGCATTAATGACCATAGATAACTCGATGGATAGCCAAGTATTTGAGGTGTTTATAGAGAAATTCTTAGTGCCACAATTGTGGGAGGGAGCAGTAGTAGTGATGGATAACTTACGAGCCCATAAAGCAGATGTAATTAAGCCTATGGTTGAAGCTGTGGGTGCTTCTATCTTGTGTTTGTCCCCATACTCACCTGACTTTAATCCAATTGAATTATGGTGGTCGCAACTCAAATCTTTATTGCGACGGTTTTCACCAACCACCACTAAAATGGTTGACACGATAATTGCTGTCGCTCTTGACTTGATGAATCCGAAACATCTTAAAAACTGGTTTACTAATTGCTGTTACTGTACCTCATAACATCCGGAAGTGCTGTATTCTACCAGGTTATAATCCGGTGAATAAGGAGGTGTATGGATAAATTCTATTTCTAAGGTTGAGTCGATACCCAGTTCCGATAATTCGCTTTTTAACAGATTTTTCATCTTTTTCTTGTGCGTCGAATTGTTATCTAAAATTACTGTTAATTTGTGAAATCCTTGTTGGGATGCCTCGCTACATAACTCAATAAAATAGCTAACAATGTCCTCTGTTTTGGCGCGCTGAGTTAATTTTAAATATTCTTCACCTGTAATGGCATCCACACTCATCAGTCCATTAAATTTATTTCGTTTCCTTTCATTGCTTGGGATTTGCAGTCTGCTATTCTTTTGTGCCCAAGCATAAAATAAGCTGGGGCGATCGTAAACAGCAAATTCGTCAAAAAAGATGATTTTCTCACCTACTTGCTGCCATAACAGTTTTTTTAAGGATAGCTATAAACTCTTTCTGAAGTTCTTTGTCAGCATTTGCATAATCGCGATGTGCCTTTTGGTGGGATAATTTTAGTGAGTCGAGAATTTCATAGATACGACTATCTTTGAGTGAAACACCCCATCTTTGTTCAATCACTTCGCTAATTATCTTCCCAGTCCAAATGTATCTATCTATACCATAGTCCGTTGGGGTGGTTTCTACAATCATTCTTTTGAGTTCCATCTGTTGTGACTCATTTAAACGAGAGGGAACTTGATGTGTAATTTGTTTGGTTAGTTCCAACAATCCACCTTGTAAAAATTTATCTATCCATTCAGTTAAAGTTACATAGCTACATCCCACCTGTTGAGCGACTTCTGACCTACCCTTTCCTTGCCACAAATATTTAATTGCTAATAATCTTTGCCGGATATAGCTTTGTTGATTTTGATAGTATAACTTTTGCCACAACTCCCAGTTGGGCTGAATTTCACGTAATCTCTCAGTACGGTTTTTCATGACTTAACGCGAGGCTCAATATATTTGCGCTCCTGATTATTGCTATCTATTGTACACTCATCCTCATACTTAGCCTTACTACCTATCTATATTTTATTAAGTATTATTGCTTAGCTGTTTGTGAACTGACAACCAGCTCTCTCGTGGAGCGAACAGTCCACCAATACAAAATCTTCTGGCGGGAAGGGAGTAATCAAGTGAGGCTCTTCGTTTTTGGTCAGCCTCGAAGCGAGGAAATCCAACAAACTTTTAGCCTTGCACCTTTAAACACAGTATGTGGCTTATTAATCTGTATCCTGAGCTACTATTTAACGTGCGCTTACCCTGAAAGGTTACGTTATGTGAATTTTGCTTGAGTAAGCCAAATTGGTCTGGTTTCATGTTTAACTAACTACAACAGAAATTTGAATAAGAGGCAGTGATTTCCTTGCAAACTTCAGGAATTTCCTTACTAACCTCTCAAACGTTGGGTCATCCACAAGTTTGCATCGCTGTACTCGATGGGCTGGTTGATTTAAAGCATCCCTGTTTCCAAGGTACAGACTTGACTCAGCTATCGACTTTAGTTAGTGGACAGGCGAAACCGGATGGCGGGATGTCTCTTCACGGCACTCATGTTACCAGCGTCATCTTTGGTCAACCGGGTAGCCCAGTCATGGGGATTGCCCCTAAATGCAAAGGGCTGATCGTTCCGGTGTTTCACGACGATCACCTCAACCTATCTCAACTCGATTTAGCCCGTGCGATCGAGCAAGCTGTCAACGCAGGGGCGCACATCATCAACATCAGCGGCGGACAACTCACCGATGAAGGCGAAGCAGAAGGGTGGCTGAAACGCTCGGTTCAGCTTTGTCAAGAAAATAACGTGCTGATTGTGGCGGCAGCAGGCAATGATGGTTGTGCTTGTTTGCACGTTCCGGCAGCCCTGCCTGCGGTGTTAGCAGTTGGGGCAATGGACGATCGAGGTAAACCCATCGACTTCAGCAACTGGGGCGCAACTTACCAGAATCAAGGCATTCTCGCACCGGGTGAGAACATCCTTGGCGCGCAGCCGGGAGGTGGAACAACCCGGTTGAGCGGGACAAGTTTTGCCGCACCGATCGCAACGGGCGTAGCGGCGCTGCTGTTAAGTTTACAAATTCAGCGGGGCGAAAAACCCGATCCGCAAAAAGTTAGAGCGGCAATCTTAAATAGTGCTTTGCCTTGCACGCCTGCTGATACAACAGACGCGAGTCGTTGTTTAGTTGGCAAGCTCAATATTCCTGGTTCACTTGAATATCTTTTTGGAGAAACTGTGTCAGACACTAGGGAAGCGATCGCTGCATCTGGTTGCGGCTGCGGTGGAATGGAACAAAGCGAGGTCGAGTCACCCGAACACGCTCCTATTGATGATTTAATTGATGCAACATCCCTCGCGCAGACGGTTACAGCTGTACAAACCGCCGCACCTGCAAGCCAGTCTCAATCGGCTGCAAATGCGATCGCGCCCTCAATCCTCGTCTCGACTCCTCCATCTACTCACTCTATAAATTCACAATTACCTGCTATGAATTCTGCCTCAAACTTTGTTACTGCTAGTCAAGCACCAAGCGAACTCGCTGATAGTCAACTCGTATATGCGCTAGGAACCCTTGGCTATGACTTCGGGACGGAGGCAAGACGAGACTCTTTTAAACAACTGATGCCTGCCTACAGTATTGGTGGGATTACCGTGCCAGCCAACCCTTACGATGCGCGGCAGATGGTGGATTACTTGGCAGCAAGTCCTTCTGAATCTCGATCGCTCATTTGGACGCTGAACATCGAGTTGACCCCAATTTATGCGATCGAACCCCAAGGAGCATTTGCGCGAGACACCTACGCCGTCTTGCAAGAACTATTGGCAGGGCAAATTCAGGCCGAAAGCAGCGAAGAATTTGTAGAACGGGTGAGTATTCCCGGAGTTTTGACCAGGCGCACCGTGAAGCTATTTTCTGGGCAGGTTGTGCCGCTACTGGCACCGCAAAACCCTCGCGGGATGTATGGTTGGAAGATTAATACACTGGTAGCTGCTGCCATAGAAACGGTGCAAACTACCGTCGGAGATGCCCAAGAAGATGCAATCCGGCGCACGTTGGGCAGCTTCCTCAACCGGATTTATTACGATTTGCGGAATCTCGGCACTACCTCTCAAGATCGGGCGCTCAACTTTGCAGCGACGAATGCGTTCCAGGCGGCTTCCACGTTTGCCGAAGCGGTAGCAACTGGCATGGAACTCGACAGCATCACGGTGGAGAAAAGCCCCTTCTGTCGCTTGGATAGCGATTGTTGGGATGTGAAGCTGAAGTTCTTTGATCCAGAAAACAGTCGCCGTGCCAAGAAGGTGTTCCGGTTCACGATCGATGTCAGCGATTTGATTCCGGTGACACTGGGCGACGTGAGAACTTGGTCTTCGCCGTATTAATCAGACGGCTGGCAAACAGTCTTCTTTTACAAAGGAAGCGGTCAGACCCACCGACTGAGCAACCCTCGACAACGGAACAAAAACACAAACTACAAAAGGAAAAAACTCTCATGGACAAGAAAAACTTGATGCCTCAAGCGGCACAACCTGTCAACCGCAGCACTACCGGACAACTGCCTGCTGAGTTGGCAGAACTGTCGGAAGAAGCCCTGCAACTACATGGCGAAGACTCTGCGAATGCTGTGCTCGCTTCAGGCGAGGATGATGACGCATGTTCTTATGACGGAGGCGACGCAGAATAGGTTCCCACTCTACCTATGTCTGAAAATTTCCTCAAAACTGCCTTTCCTCCCGTCTAGGAGCTTGATTCGCCCGGATGCAAAATCCTCGATACTTTCGGGCGCAGTCTGACAAGCTACTGCCCAATTGCAAAAAAGCAGGATGCCATTGAGTTAAGCCATCATCAGTTAGTTGGTTATAGCTGCCATAGTTGCTGAACTCATAAAAAAAGCCCGATCGCATTTTAGCGGCTTTGGGGTTGCCGTGAATGTACCGTAAGGTGTTGAGCGCCCGTTCCTTGTCTGAAGCCCGAAAACCACCACAGAAATATCGCTTCTCCCAGAAGTGTCCTGTGCGATTCACCATCCGGTTAAAGCACATGGCAGTATACCAGTTGAGCCAGTGCATGATTTTTGGCAAATCATCAGGTTGAATCGGTTCAATCAAATAGTGAACGTGATTCGACAGGATGCAAACTGCATACACCTTAAAATTGAATTTCTCAATTTCTTGTTTGAGGGCATAGACAAACACTTCGCGGCATTCGGATCGTTGCAGTTTAAATTCTCTATTGTTGCAACTGATTGTGATGTGGTAAGCATACCCAGTTGGGAAGTGACGACGTTATCTCGGCATACGATTAGGAATAACGCGACGTTTTGGATCGTCACAGCTATAACACGCCCCAGTTCACTTAAAGGAAACTATGAAACTTCCCAAACAATCTCCTCCCGTCAAACGTCCCGATTTAATTCAGCCATATGAAGCCGTCGATGTGATTCACGGCAGCGTAGAAGAGTTGGTTAACATTCGGATGAAATTGCTGCATGGCGCGAACTTCAACGATCCAGCAGCATTTGAGTATCGCACCTACAATCAACTCAAAACCTCTGGCGGCTGTGGTTGCTTTCATGCTTTCGCTAGTTCTGCGTTTTTTTAGTTCAGTCACCTAAAAATTCATTTTCACAAGCTTAGGGAGACGTGTCACAGCTATGGCTAAATCAAAAAAAGGTCAAGAAGAAGCATCTAATTCAAGAGAGTTTTTGAATATGACGAAGCCAACAGAATCTTTGCAACCAGTCCTCGTATTTAATGGACAAAACGACGCGGTAAACTTAGGTAAAAAACCTCAATTTAAAATTGAGAAAAAAATTACTCTCGAAGCTTGGATTTGTGTAGCATCTCAAAAAGCATACACTGGGATAATTAGTAACATTTACGATACTGGCTCAACAGAAAGTGGATATGGTCTGTTCCTTGACGGCAAGAGTGGTATTTACTTTGGTTTAAAAGTTCCTTCAGTTGGAATTCAGTATCTCAGTAGTGGAGCCAACACGATTATCCTCAATCAGTGGCATCATATTGCGGGGACTTATGACGGTCAGGAAATGAAATTGTATGTCGATGGCATAGAAAAAGCTCAACGAGCATATCCAGGGATTAACATCAATTACAATCCAGAAAATGACTTATTGTTTGGGATGTTTAAAGATAATAATGAATTTCACACCGTAGCTGGAAAAATAGCTGAAATCCGACTTTGGAAAGTAGTCCGTACCCAGCAAAAAATTCAAAATAATCTCTACCAACGTCTGGCAGGAAATGAGTCTGGATTGGTTGGTTATTGGCCTTTAAATGAAGGCAGCAACAATACAACACATGACCGAACCAGCAATGCCAATCATGGTGTTATTCATGGGGCTAAGTGGGAACAGTCACAAGTGCCATTTACAATGCAGATCGCACAAGAAGAACCTGGAAAACTGAGCGAATCTGCAAGCGCCTCACCAAATATCGCTGCCAGTCCCTCCCCAGTGCCAACTGAACAGTTTAGACCGATCGGTCTAACAGGAGAACTAAGCGAGGCTGCAACCGCCCCACCAAATGTCGCACCCACTCCACCTCAACCTTCTGGAGAATCCAGCCCACCTGTAACGCCAACCCCTGCAACCCCTCAACCCATCCCCCCTGTTGCTTTGCAGGGTCGCCAGATGGTGTTGGTGCTTGATGAAAAACATCAGGGTATATCTGCGGGTGGAGGGGCCCTGAAACCGCAAGGGCGGTTCACCATCGAAGCCTGGGTATATCCTGCCACTAATGCCGGGAAGCAGGTGATTTTTGCCGAGGGGGAAACGCTGTTTTATCTCGAAGGCGGCAAACTCAAGTTTCAGACTCCCCGCGCTAAGGAAGCGATCGCATCAGGCAATGCAATCCAGCCTAAAAGCTGGTATCACTTTGCAGTAGTAAGGGGGGGGAGTCGTGCGGGAGATACGAAACTCTATATCAACGGCGTACAAAACGACAATCAAATCGCAATTCCCGCAGTTTTGGCGGTTGGCAATACCTATCTGGGCGGACAGCCAGACGTGCCTTCTTCCCGCTTTCAGGGCAAGCTGCTGGAGGTGCGGGTGTGGCGGTATGGGCGATCGCTCTCCGAAATTGAGGCAAATCGGTTGTATCCCCTCACGGGTCGGGAACTAGGCTTACTGCGCTGCTGGTCTTTTGATGAGAAATCGGGGATAACCCTTCACGATAAGACCACTAATCGGGCACTGGGAACACTCAGCGGTGATGCTGTCTGGGAAGAAGTGGAAATCCCGCTGAAGCTAAAGCTGGACGCGCAGGAAGTGCTAGTGCGATCGACCGGATTGAAAGATTACGGCTACTTGTTTAAGGAGATGGCAAAACAACAGAAAACTGAGGCAGATCCTCCCTTCCGGCGGGGACGGATTTGGGTATAATAAGATTAAGCGAGATCCCCTCTCGATACACCAAGAGCGATCGCCTACATACAGTCTTTTTTCACACAAAGGAAGCGGTCAGACCCACCGACTGAGCAAGCCTCGACAACGGGACAAAAACACAAACTACAAAAGGAAAAAACTCTCATGGATAAGCAAAACTTGATACCCCAAGCGGCACAACCCGTCAACCGCACCACCACTGGGCAACTGCCTGCTGAGTTGGCTGAACTCTCGGAAGAAGCCTTTCAACTATATGGCGACTCAGCCAACCAAGCTGCTGGTGTGCTCGCTCAAAGGGGACGTGTCGCGTGTTCTTATGACGACGGAGGAGACGACGCAGAATAGGTTCCCACTCTACCTATGTCTGAAAGTTTCCTCAAAACTGCCTTTCATCCCGTCTAGGAGGCTGATTCGCCCGGATGAATTGAGCCGCAATTGCCGATACCATCGGGCTTTCCGATACCTGGCAGTCGTGACGGGATAGGGAGAGGGGGAGACAGGGAGGTAGGGGAAGAAGAGGATGATGATTTTACTTTCCTATCTCCTCTTGCTCCCTTGCCTCCCTTGAGGTCTAAGCCAGCTAGGAGTTTATTTCCTCTTCGGACACTTTCTAGCTGTCTTACTTTTCGGGTTATACCCTTATCAACAAATAATTATCTCTATCAACTCACAAAGCTATGACAAACGTAAACAGGGAATACCGAAACTTTGCTCTGGAAGTGCAATTCAAGAACGACGATTTTACGGAGCATACTAAAGCATCGCATAGAAAATGGATTCTCAATCAAGTCCTTAATGAATGCGCGCATGAATTGCACCATTTAACTAAAGCATCAAAGAAATTTGTTGCGGGTTCAAAAAGACAAGAGATTAAAGAGGAATGGAGTCAAAGTCCAGCCCAATATGACAGTTCCCAACTGATTATTGAAGGGCAGCAAGTCATGCAAGACTGGGAACGTCCTGTGATGAAAGCAATGGCAGATATTGTGGCCGAGACCCACGGAGACATTCTAGAAATAGGTTTTGGGATGGGAATTTCAGCAACATATATTCAAGAAAGAGGGGTAAAATCACACACCATTGTCGAGTTCAATAATGAAGTTATAGAAGCTTTTAAAGCATGGAAAGAACAATATCCAGATCGAGATATTAAATTAATTCAGGGAAAATGGCCGGACGTAGAAGATCAAGTACAGATGTATGATGGTATTTTTTTTGATACTTATCCTACTTCGGAAGAGGAGCTGAAAAGTCTTTTAATTGCGTCGTGTATCAAGGATTTTTATGTAGGAGCAACTCATTTAAAAGAAGGTGGTATTTTTACCTTTTATACGGGTGAAATAGATTCCTTGAGTCGTTTTACTCAGCGATTTTTACTGAAGATTTTTAGCTCTCTCACTATTAGTACTGTTGATTCCCTATGTCCACCTGAAGATTGCCACTATTATATAGCAGATTCAATGGTTGTCGTAAAAGCAATTAAATGATGTGAAAATCCCCCAAATTAAACCCCACTTCCGCGTTGAAATCGTTGAACCCAAAAACGTCTATTTATTCAGCGAATCTGCCACGCACGCGCTGACGGGTAGCCTCTATTGCCAGATTCTGCCGTTTCTGAATGGTCAACACACCCTAGAAGATATTATCCAGAAGCTAGATGGACAAGTCCCACCAGACCACATCCACTATGTGCTCGATCGCCTGTACGAGAAAGGCTACCTTACCGATGCCGCTCACAGCCTCACCCCCCAAGCTGCTGCATTTTGGAGCCTGCTGAATGTAGACCCGCAAGTAGTGAGCGAACAACTTCCCCAGACCCAAGTTTTTGTCACCACCGTTGGCACAGTTGACGCACAACCCTTGATTGAAGCATTGCAGGCGATGGGAATTCCCGTGCATGAGGGGGCAGGGGGCAGGGAGCAGGGAGTAGGGGAGGCTCAATCTGGAAGTAGTTCCTTGCAGGTAGTTCTCACAGATGATTATCTTCAGCCAGAACTACGCCACATTAATAAAATAGCCCTGGAAACTCAGCAACCCTGGCTACTCGTGAAGCCAAACGGCGGGATACTGTGGTTTGGTTCTATCTTTGCTCCGGGAGAAACAGGCTGCTGGGAATGTTTAGCCCATCGGTTGCAGGGCAATCGAGAGGTAGAAACTTCGATTTTGCAACAGCAAGGGAAGACGGAGAGTGGATGTTTACCGACTACTTTTACTGCATTACCTTCAACAGTGCAAACTGCGATCGCACTCACAACCACCGAAGTTGCTAAATGGCTGGTGAAGCAGATTATCCCAGAATCAAAAATTCAGACATTAGCCGGGAAAATCATCACCCTGGATCAGACCAACTTCACCCTAAAAACCCACTCCCTGACTCAGCGCCCCCAATGTCGGGCCTGTGGAAATCCCGATTTAGTTAGTCAACAAGTCAAAAGTGCGATCTCACTCACCAGCCGCAAAAAGCTGTTTACTCAAGATGGTGGACATCGCGCCTTTACGCCAGAGCAAATCTTGAAACGCTACGAGCATTTAATCAGCCCGATTACCGGAGTCGTCAGCGAACTCGTGCGGATTTCTGACCCCAATAATCCCCTCGTCCACACCTACCGCGCCACCCATGCCTTCGGTACTTCTTCCAGTCTGAATAAGTTGCGAAAATCCCTCGGACACAAAAGCGGCGGTAAGGGAAAAAGCGATCGCCAATCGCAAGCCAGCGGATTCTGTGAGGCGATCGAACGCTATTCTGGCATCTATCAAGGCGACGAACCTCGTATAAATTCTAAGTTAGCTGAGTTGGGCGATCGCGCCATTCATCCACAAGAGTGTTTGCTGTTTAGCGATACTCAATATCAAAATCGGGAGGAATTGAATCAAAAGGCGATCGTCGATCACGATTGGATTCCGCAACGCTTTGATGAGACTCAATCTATTGACTGGACTCCCGTATGGTCATTAACCGAGCAAACGCACAAATATCTTCCCACTGCCTTCTGTTATTACAACTACAAACTGCCTAAAACTCAACGCTTCTGTGGTGCCGACTCCAACGGTAACGCCGCCGGAGGAACCCTAGAAGATGCCATTCTGCAAGGCTTTTTGGAACTTGTGGAACGCGATAGCGTCGCTCTCTGGTGGTACAATCGACTATCACGCCCGACTGTAGATTTAGCCAGCTTCAATGATTCCTATCTATTAGAACTGCAAGATTGGTATCGCAGCCAGCAACGAGAATTATGGGTACTCGATTTAACCACAGACCTAAATATTCCCGCTTTTGCCGCCCTCTCTCGCAACATAGGCGGCGGTGAAGAACGAATTATTTCCGGATACGGAGCGCACTTTGACGCTAAAATTGCGATTTCACGAGCCGTCACCGAGGTGAATCAAATTGGTGTCAATGTAGACCAGCAAGATTATTCCACCGCCCCAGATTCAGCCCTAAAATACTGGTTTTCCCAAGTAACTTTAGCCAATCAGCCTTATCTAGCGCCCTCTGTGCAGACACCACGCAAACAGTGCACCGATTACCCGCAACAATGGAGCAATGATATTGAGCAAGATGTCTTAACTTGTGTTGAAATCGTTAAACGTGCGGGACTAGAAATGCTGGTACTCAACCAAACCCGCCCCGATATTAACTTACCCGTCGTCAAAGTTATTATCCCCGGTTTACGTCACTTCTGGTCACGATTTAGGGCTGGACGGCTGTACGATGTCCCGGCAAAATTAGGGTGGCTTCCTGCACCTTTAGCCGAAGACCAGATGAACCCAATGCCAATGGTATTTTAATATGTCCGATAGCTTCACTCTTTCTTTCCGTCCTGAACTCGCCCTCACGACTGAAGGCGATCGGCTGACGCTGCAATTCGCTTCTAACAGCCTCACCTTGCATAGTCCTAAGCCGGGTTTGCGAACCGCATTAGAACACCTGAAACATTCCGCCCTCACCGCCTCCCAGCTAACCGCTTTAGTTGTAGAAGCGGATGGAGTCGAAGACGGCTTAAACTTTGAAATCCAGTTGCAAAAGCTGATTAACCTCGGCTGGATTTGTCATTCTGTTTTACCGTTAGCAACCGCGATCGCGATCGCTCCTAATTATCACTTTGTTGCTGCTGTTTTTGATGAGCAACAGCAGCCTCTAACTCTGTCTCGCTTTGCCTTTCTGCGTCAGGAAAATCAACAGTTTGTCTTAGAATCTCCCTTATCCAAAGCCAAAATAATTCTGCTAGAGTGGCGTGCTTGTGCCTTAATTGCGAAACTGGCTCAACTTGATTCCTCATTTACGCTCTTAACTTTAGCTGATTCGCTGATTGATGCAGAGATAGTGCGATCGTTCATTCAGTTACTGATGGCCACTGAAATGATTTTGCTAGAACCAGAAAGTGAAGCACTAGCCGAATGGCAATTTCACAATCTTCTGTTTCATCGCCAAACCCGTTTAAATCGATTAGACGATTCGCGTAAATTGAAAATACCTCGCTTCGAGGATAGCGAGCGATCGCACTTTGTAAAATCGCCCATGAGCGATCGAGTAATTTCCTTAGAGAAACCTAACCTAGAAGCGTTAGCCAAAACCGATATTTCGCTAACGCAGGCGATCGAATCCAGACAATCCATTCGGGAATACGACAACCAGCCCATCACCCTTAATCAGTTAGGAGAATTCCTCTATCGCTGTGCCAGAGCCAAAGAGGTTTACACCCCTGAGGACGATATCATGAACATTGGAGAATGCACAAAACGTCCCTATCCATGCGGCGGTGCATTATACGAACTCGAAATATATCCTGTAATCAATCGGTGTCAGGGATTAAATGCAGGATTATACCACTATCAACCTTTGTCTCACACCTTGCACGCGATCGCAGATTGGAATCCAGAGGTTGAAGCTTTAATTTTTGATGCCTGGAAAGCAACAGAACAGGAAGATGTTCCCCAAGTGCTTTTTATTATTACAGCCCGCTTTGGGCGGTTGTTCTGGAAATACTATGCCATTGGTTACGGCTTGATTCTGAAACATATTGGTGTTTTGTTTCAAACATTTTACCTGGTTGCTACCGCCATGCAATTAGCTCCCAGTGCGATCGGCATCGGTAACTCAGAACAATTCTGTAAAGTAGCCGCCCTGAATGAACACGAAGAGTCTTCTGTGGGAGAGTTTAGTCTCGGTTCACTGAAGCAAACAAACGACAATCTTTCCTAAAAGTTTCACCGATTGAGTCAATTTATAACCTTTCATTTCATCAATTACTTGTATGCCTGACCTTAATACCATTCCCGGTTTTTCTGCCCTGCAAGCTCTTACCCTCGGTGATTCTCGCATCAAAATTGCCGTCCTTGATGGCGCAGCCGATCTGGATCGCGCCTGCTTTCGCGGTGCTAAATTGAGCAAAGCCACAGCTTTTTGGCAACCAGACTTAGAGCCGATCGATCCGGTTTACATCCAAAAAGAACTACAAATCAGGGCGCTTACAGATAAAAAAAAGGCTTTGAAGAAGGCATTGAAGGAGAGCAAAAATCAGAATACAAACACAGCATTAGAGAGTAAATCCGAGCAAATTTCACCATCCATTGCTCAGGTTACGCCGTCAAATAGTGTGCGATCGCACAATTCCATGACAACCATCTTCAACGCTGTATTAGAAAACACGGAAGCGCAGTTATTAGAACAATATCGCCAGTTAAATAACTCCAAGCAGCAGCAAACAACACTCAAGCCAAAACTACCCACAAGCATTGACCACGGCCCTACAATTGAGGAGTTAGAAGCAGAAATCAAGGTGCTGGAAGACTCAATTCCTAAGCCTGTGGGGGAACGTCTAAATGGTATCTTTCATGCAACAGGCCTCTTTAGCACACTGTTTGGGCAACCAGGTTCCCCAGTGGAAGGAGTCGCTCCCTACTGTACCGCCATCAACATTCCCCTATTTGAAACCGCAAGTAGCGATGAGGCACTCTCTCCCCTCAACATGGCTCACGCATTTAACCTAGCATTGAAATTGGGCGTAAACATCATTCACTGTGCCGCCTGTCATCCTACTCAAACCGGGTTTGCCCAGGAGATGATCCAGAAAGCGGTGAAACAATGTCAGGACAATAATATTCTGATTGTCGCTCCATCAGGCAACAACAAAGGCGAATGGTTTTGTGCTCCTGCGATTTTGCCAAATGTCCTAGCAGTGGGCATGATGAAGGATAATGGACAACCTGCAAACTACAGCAACTGGGGCGGACAGTATCAGGAACAAGGCATCCTAGCACCGGGCGAAAATATCGTGGCGGCACAACCAGGCACCGATGAACCCGTACGCCAAGAAGGAACCAGTTCAGCTGCCCCCTTAATGACTGGTCTTTCTGCCTTAATGATGAGCCTACAATTGCAACGCGGCGAACAACCAAACGCGGAAGCAGTGCGGATGGCTTTTCTCAACAGCGCCATTAAGTGCGACCCTAAAGAAGTTGCAGAACCAGAACGTTGTTTAGCCGGGAAATTGAACATTGCTGGAGCGTATCAATTACTAACTGGGCAGCCCTTACCCGGCATTCAACCGCTTGTTGCTGTCCGTCCACACATTGTTCTGCCAGCCAACAGCAATTCTTTCCCAGATAGTTCCGAGTCTGCGCTGACCGACTTTTCTCAACCCAAGAGCGAGATTCACACTCCTGCACCCACTCAACTCATCACCGCCTCAGCCACACTTGCAGACGTTCCCTCTTCTCCCCCCGCTTCTCCTACTTCCCTCACCCCTTCCACCATCACCCCCAGCGCCGTTTCCAGCAAAGTCTACGCCCTCGGCACCCTCGGCTACGATTTCGGCTCCGAAGCCCGTCGCGACACCTTTAAGCAACAGATGCCTGCATTCAGCATCAATGGTGTTTTAGTTCCTGCCAATCCTTACGATGCCCGCCATATGGTGAATCACCTAGAGTTAAGCCCTGCTGAAAGCAAATCTCTTATCTGGACGTTGAATCAGGAACTTACCCCCATCTACGCCCTAGAACCTCAAAAGGCTTTTGCCAGTGAAATCTATGCCGTCTTTGGGATGTTGCTGGCTGGACAAGTTCAGGCCGAATCTAGCGATGATTATATCGAGCGAGTCAGCATTCCCGGCAATCTGACCGCTCGCACCGTCGAACTCTTTTCCGGGCAGGTTGTTCCTGTCCTTGCGCTGCCAAATATTAGAGGGATGTACGGTTGGCAAGTCAACGCCCTTGTGGAAGCAGCCGTTGCTACCGTTAGCCCTGAAACCAGCGAACCTGATGGTGTGGCAATGCGGCGTTCCCTCAAGAGTTTTCTGCATCGCATTTACTACGATTTGCGAAACTTAGGACACCTCGATCGCGATCGCGCCCTCAATTTTGCAGCCACTAACGCCTTTCAAGCCGCCTCCACCTTTGCTGAAGCCATTAATAGCGGCATGGGACTAGACAGCATTGAAGTTGAAAAAAGCCCCTTTTGTCGCTTGAATAGTAATTGTTGGGATGTGAAGCTGAAGTTTTTCGACTCAGAAAACAGCAGTCGCGCCAAAAAGGTGTATCGATTCACGATCGACGTTGCTAATCTCATGCCAGTCACTTTGGGCAAAGTGCGATCGTGGTCTGTCCCCCGTTAGTGGGCTAACTCTAACCTGAAGTTCCCCCCGTAGAGGGGATGCTCAAATCTTGCAAATCCTGACGCTGCAAGTAAAAGTCAGCTTTTTGCCCCCTGTATCGTACCCATGTATCTTAAGAAGGTTTTTTTCTCTCGCTGATTCAACAAAACTTCAATCCTGAAGAACAGACAGACAGATACTATCGATCTGCTTCTCACCCTAGAGCCGCTTACTTCCAGCAAAATGTCTCACGAAATGGAGAAAATCCAAACGATTGAAGCCACTCTCAAGAAAATACCCGAAATTCAAAATGTATGGCGTTTGGGTATAGATAATCTGTGGGATATCCACATAGCTAAATGTTAGAACCCACATTTTGCACTCTCATCATCAGAGTTGGTGCCGGCCGCGTAAAAGATAAATGCCCCGGCGGCAGTCAAACGACGCGGAAACCGGAGATCTCGAACTAATAAAAACTTCGCGATCGCTCTTGGTAATAACTGTCCACACATCCCGATAATTCTTCGGTTTTGACTCGCCCGTCGATCGCGCCACCGCACTCGCTTGGACACCCCGAACCCACCAACCAAAAGTCGATCGCGCGTTCGATCGGCCCGACGGCGAAACCACACAAAACCTCTCGCATATTGGGGTAGATCTAGCGAAGCTGTTACCGGGGGCAAAGTAGGCTGAAACCCTTGCTCCTTGCAGGATTTCACTCTGGCAACTTTCCCCTGATGGCCGTGAACGTGCTGTCGCATGGCGGTTGTTCTCAAGTTGCCGTTTCAACCCACATTCCGCACCCCGAACTGGCACATACACGAATTGAGGGGGTAAAAGTAAATCATCCGAGACAAGAGCGAGTAAAAATACTCAATTATTTTGGTGGCGCTCGGTAAAAGAGCAAGTTTATGACAGATCCGTAACCCGATCGCATCCGCGAAAATGCGTTAATGGCGATCGCTCTTGTGTAACAAATCATCACCAAAAATAGTGTAAACTGGCGATCGCGATGAACGTTCAAATCAGGATTCAGCAGCCCATGCAGAAAGCATCCCAGATGAAAGTGGAAAACCTAGATCATCTGGGCTTGATAGCCGGTCTAGTTGATTCCATAGGAATAGTCCAAAAAATCAATGAATTAGTAGGCGAACAACCAGGCGAGATAGTCAGTCCCGGTCTGGTAGTCAAAGCCATGATTATCAATGGATTAGGGATAGTTTCCGCCCCACTATACTTAGGGCTTGCTGAAAAAGTGTACGTAGTGGAAAAACGAGGCTACACAGCTTAAAAAATAGTAGGTTTATTGCTAAATTCCCAAATTTATCCAGGTAGTAGAGAGCAGTTTACGTCGTGATGCTGACCAACGTAAACTATCAAAAAACCTCAAAAAAGCTGAAGTTGAGGGTCAGAAAAAGTTGCGAGAGTTATCAAATATTGAATTTGCTTGTGACGCCAATGCCTCAGCAGCAGCAAGTCGTTTATCCAAACAACTAAAATATCATAATTTAACTCAAATTAGCAGCAGAAAAACTACAGCAAGACCAGCTAATAATTCGACAATTTCTTATAACAAATCTACCTCTAGCTTGATATTTAAAGTTGAAACAAAACTGGAATTAGATGCTAGTGTGGTAGCCCGCATAACCAAAGCTAGTGGCAGATTTATCTTAGCTACTAATGTGCTGGAAGCTCCGCAATTAAGTCCTGATGAAATGATTGTAAAATATAAGGAACAGCAGTCAACAGAGAGAGGGTTTGGGTTCCTGAAAGACCCCCTATTTTTTACGGATAGCGTATTCCTCAAGTCGCCGGAAAGAATCGAGGCTTTAACTTTGATCATGGGTTTGTGCTTGTTGGTTTATACTTTAGGTCAAAGGTTACTTCGGCAAAACTTGCAACTCACTAATAAAACCGTAAAAAATCAATTGGGCAAAGGAACAAATCGACCTACTTTGCGCTGGATATTCCAAAGTTTTCAATCGATTCATGCCGTTTATATTCAAGGAATTCATCAAGTTTCTAATTTGACATCAGAACGGTTGGCCATATTAAGTTTATTTCCAGGTAAGGATTCAGGTCTGAAAAATGGGAACGATCTCAGGCATAGCCCAGTCACAAGAATGGGCAGAAATAGCCTCACGGAAAAAAGCCATTACTGAACGAGCTTGAAAACGACAAGTTTGAATCACACTCAATAGATTAGCCGTTTCCTCAAATCGTTTCATCGAACGAGAGCCGCCAGACACTTTCCGTTTCGTGACAGCTAGCCGTAGAGAACGTTCTGCTAAATTATTATCTGGACGCACCGAGGGGTCATTGAGAAAATACCACCACTGTTGAGCCTTATCCCGTAAGGATTTGAGTAACAAACCAGCAGCATAACCCACAAGGCTCAACCAAGTGTCAAGGGCAAGATTCAATCGTATTTTGAAATCAGTTGCCCACAAGTCATAGATGAGTCGATCTTTTGTATTTCGCCAGGACTCATGGGCGATAAAAGCTTCATCTATTAATGACAGAAATACTTGAGCGACTGCTACTTGCTGTTTGTGGATGTTAATTACTTCACTTAATTCTGTAGATACAGAATCTTCTATGACAACCATAAAAATCGTTCATGGCTATTCAAGAGATCGAAGACCAGACCTCAAACAATTTATGCTTGCTCTGGTCGTAACTGGAGATGAAGACGTACCATTATATCTCAAAATAGATGATGGAAATGCCGACGATAAAAGTGTTTTTGTATAGAGATTGAAAGAATTTAAAAAACAGTGGACATTTGATGGGATATGTGTAGCAGACAGTGCCTTATACACAGCAGAAAATTTGTCAGCAATGGCAGAAATGAAATGGATAACCAGAGTACCATTAAGCATAAAAGAAGCTCAAGATAAAATCTGCAACATAGAAGAGAGTGAGTGGAAAGACTCTCAAATAAAAGGCTATAAAATAGCAACTAGAACCAGTGAGTATGCCAACATCAAGCAAAGATGGCTAGTAATAGAAAGTGAAATCAGAAAGCAAGCCGATCTTAAAAAAATAGTCAAGAGAGTAGAGAAACAGTTAGAAGCAGCAAAAGCCACACTGCGTAAGCTATCCACACAAAACTTTGCTTGTATTGCCGATGCAGAAGCTGCGATAAAAAAGTTATCAGACTCATGGAAGTATCACCAAATAACAGAAATTAAATCCCAAGAAAAGCCAGTTAAAAAAACAAAAATAAAGCTCAAAGAATCGAGCGAGACACAGACAATAGTCTATCAAGTGACAGGTGAAATAGAACCCCGAAATTCAGCAATAGAAGCGGAAAAAGTCAAAGCTGGGAGATTTATATTAGCCACAAATATCTTAGATACTGAAGCAGTGAGTAATTCAGAAGTATTATCGGAATACAAAGCGCAGCAAAGTAATGAGAGAGGATTTAGATTTATCAAATATCCGTTATTTTTCACTTCGAGCGTATTCGTGAAAAAGCCCGAGCGAGTTGAAGCAATTGGAATGATAATGGGACTGTGTTTGTTAGTACATAACCTGGCACAAAGGAAATTGAGACAACAATTATCAGCTATCAACGAGCAAGTGAAAAATCAGGTAAATAAATTGACCGATAAGCCGACAATGCGCTGGATATTTCAGATGTTTCAGGCGGTGCATTTAGTGACGATAAATGGAGCGAAGCAGGTCAGTAATTTAACCCAAGACCGCCAAGATATTTTGCGGCATTTAGGAGAGTATTGCTGTCAATACTATTTAATGTTTTCAAGTGAATAACGATTGAGATCGATGTGTAGATATTTGTAAATAATTTTCATTAATTAGTCAAGATAATTTCCTCTTGGCACAAGTTGTATTGCTTTAAAAGATGAGCAAGATAGATAAAACACTGTAGTTTAGACTAAAAAATGAGCGCAGCTAAAAGTAGCCACCTTTGAATCTTAGGCAAGCTGTTACTCAAAAACTCAAAAAGTATAAGATTAAATAGCTAATCTTGAAGACTTTTTACGCCCTTGAAACCCGTTTTTTGACAGTGGGATAGCACGGTGCCTTGGTACGTACCTTTCCTTTTTCCCAACCGGGGGATTTTCCCCTCTGTTTGGGCATTTTTGTTGGAGTACCAATGTCAACTAAAAGCGAAAACATTGATTGGGCAACACGTCAGTAAAGTTAAATTGATAGTAGCAGATTGCTCTCGTCAGTCTATTCTCGATTACTAAATCTCTGGCCAACCAGAGTTGCCAACTCATCAAGGGCATTAAATCACTCCAACGCTCGGATTGTTCGGGAGTTCTCAAGTTAGGCAATGTCCAATGCAATCGTTGCGAAAGCAAACCTATACCAATGATCGACTCCAAAACGTCGTAAATATTTGAACCAGACTGTTTCCAAAGGTAGAGTTCGTTCTCCAACCCAAGCCAACCATAAGGGTGGAAACGGCTGACCATTTGACATTGGCTTCATTCTTTCTACCAGGATTAAATTGACTTTTTGTTCAGGGGCACGATAAAAATGCAAGTCAATCCATTGTCTGAGGAGGACTTTTCCCAAATCTGGATGTTCCTCAATTTCAATCTCTGTATTCGCTTGAAGCCATCTGGTTGGGTCATTGAGTCTCATTTTTTGCCCGTGTTTTCGTGGTCTACCGCGACCACTATATGCTGGTGGTGCTGACCACAAACAGGCATTCTTTCGGACTCTCATTAAGCAATCAGCTTGAATATCTGCTTGCGCTAATACCCAGGTTGCATTGCCATATTCTCGATCCAAAACTGCTAAAACTGGGTTGACGCTCTGTTCACAGACAAGTTTAAGTTGGGAAGCTGCTTGAAGTATCGGTGAAGACCCACTACTAATTCTTTCATGGAGTAGGGGTAATGCCCAACTTCCTTGAGCTTCTGGTATCCACGCAATGGTACTGTATCCCTGTCCAATAGTTACGCCCCTCTGATATTCATGGGTTCTGTCTTTTAACGTTTTGGCGTCTGGTCTCCCCCATGTAGTGTGGTCGATTGCTACTAATATGTGTTCCGTTGGGGGTGCTTCTTTCTGTAATTGCTCTCCATACAGCAGCATCAGTTTTTTTCGGTCTGGTCTACAGTCTTGTAACGCTTCATAAGTGCTTGGCTATTGACGCTTGAATAATGGATTGAGTGAAAATTCCGCGAGAGACGACGCATTCGGAGTGGTCATCACTGCATCCATCAGCTCGAATGTGGCATCCTTGGCTTGCACCAATAATTCGTATGCTGCTTGACGAAAGTCCCTTAACCGTTCACTGTTCATTTAAGGAGTGGATAGGTTTTATTTTTCACCCTCATTCTCTCCCAGCGGTGGCTCTAGTTCTTCTTTTGCCACCGTTCTCATCTTTGGTTAGTCTAAACTACAGTGATAACCCCCAATGGAAAATTTTCCATTGGGGGTTGTGCGATCGCCCCAGTTCCCCAACCACCCCTTCTCGACTAAACCATTTCCAACTCCCTCGGTTTCGATTCAGACGCAGGCGTGAAAGCAGTTCGGGACTGGGACAAAGCTTTCTCTCGCTCCACAATCATCTCTTGAAAACGAGCTGCTGCTTGCTCTGTCAGGGGAATTTGAACATCCCCGGTGTGAACGTTAGCTTTAAACACGGTGCGCTTGGACTCGTTTCTGACAAAGCAATCCCCATTCGGCTGTACGTAAGCTGTCCATTGGTTGTCGCCAAACTTAAAGTGCTGAGTGCTATCGGAAGGAAGCTGCGATCGCTCCGTCGCCGTCTGTCGGCATCGCCGTTGCTTGTAGGTTTCCGACACGACGCTAAAGAGCGTGTCTTGCAGAGAAAGCCGCCAGTTGTCAGCTTTAGCGTTGGTGGTGTCGCGCTTTCCGTTATTAACTGCCGTTTCTGGTTTTGAAGCAGATTCTTGTTGGAATTTTGGCGGTTGATACGTGCTACTGTTTTGAGCAATTCCGTTTGGGCGGATCGCTGAGCGAATCGCGTTTCCCGCAGGCTTCGCCAAATCAGAAGTCTGAGATACTTCAGGTGAATCGATCGATGGCAATTGAATTTCAGGCAACCGAATCGATTCGCGATCGACTTTCAGCATAACCGACCGGCCGCCTTTGTCGGGGGAAAGCGTCGCCTCAAAAGTAGTTCCAGGGGGAAACTTAGGACTTTCGGGGGAAAATGTACCCAAGTTTTTCCCATCCAACTGGATAATCGGAGTGCCTTGAAATCGGTAATACTTCTCGTGAGTGGGAGGTAAATCTATCGTTCCCACTTGCAAAGTTACTTTCCGATCCTTCCATTTTGACTTGGAGAAATCTTCCTCTGAGTAATCGTTATCGGGATGTTTGACATTGACTACTTCTATTTGATTTACCCGATAATTTGACAAAGCATCGGATATTTCATCCATGAATAATTTGTAAACAAGTGCGCCTCTACCTGCTTTATCTTGAGACTCAATCCACCGACAATCGACGGGAGGTACGATGAGGAGTCTGGTTTCATTACCGGAGTAGTTGGTTACTTTCAAAGAGTCGGTGTCGATGCGATCGTTAGAATTATCTCCATATTTAGCATCCAGTTTCGCCACCATGCTCTGAGGTAAGTTTTTGAAGGCGAATTCAACTAGAGGCAATTCGGGATGGGCAGTGGCTTCGTATGCAATGCCTTTGCTATCCAGTGCGTCTTTCCATTGGTTAGGAAGGTCAATGGTTCTGCCGTCTTTAGTTTTCACTTTCTGGAAAGGAACTTGCAGAACGTAGACATCTCGCGGCAAGGCTTCGTGAAGCAATTCGTAGTCTTCTTGGAGGGAAAAGGTAATTTCCAAATCCTCTGCTAGCTTCTGGCAAATTGTCCGGTGTTTGCTCAAATTATCGGAAGTGTGGGTAGCTTGGAATAACGCATGAGCAGCCCTGGTTTTTCTGTCAGGTGTATCCCAAATTTCGTCAATTTCGGCTCGATAGCTGTCATAAAGTTTGCCCATTTCCTCTTTTCGAGCTTTGATGTCGCTGCCAGTGCGATCGTAGATAATACTTTTGTCCTCTTGAAAGCGCTGCACCAGGTCTTTCGCCCATTGTAATTCGTTTTCTTCCCAATATAAATCATTTTCTTTGCTGTGTCGGTACTCGATTCCTCTCTCTACTAAGGCATTTTTGTACTCATAGGAAACGTGCAATTCTTTTCCTTCTTTTTCGTACTCAATGCCTGCTGCATCTAGTTCCTTGCGATTGTCTTTCGACACGATGAGATGAGCCGGAATCGGGGGAAGAATGTGCTGAAATTCATCTCGGTTGCGGTGGATGAGTCGCGTCTGTTCCCAATAAGGGTTAACGGCTTCTTTGGCTAGGACGTAAACAGCATTGGGAAAATCGGCGGGCATGGGAAATTGTTTGTACAGTCGGTCGTCTCCTTTGTACTGGAAAAAGTAAGTGCAGCTTTTATGTTTCTCGCACCATTCATCTACTTTTTCTAGTAAAGTGTCGGGATTTAGACCTGTTTTGTCTTTCACTTCTTTGGCATCTTTACCCCGCAGCGAGTTTTTCTGGTAGTCAACTTCGTACTGTTCCATGATGCTGAGAGCGGCGATGAATCGCTTTTGCTGCTTGAGAAATAGCTTTTCATCTTCGCCGGGGTTGGGGAGTGCTGCTGCTACCTTGCCGATGGCTAAAGCGACGATTCCGACTTCATTTTGAGAACTGGCAACTCCGATTTGTTCTAGGGTGGTAAACTTGCGATCGCCTGCTTTAACTTTACCTTGTCTGACTTCAGAATCGTCTTCTCGATACCGAACTTTCGTATAGGGAACTTTCTCAGCCTGTACCACTTCCCCGAAGTCAAATAACCCGTCTTGTGCTGGTAAGATTTGTTGGGCAATGTGAGGGATTTTTCGAGATTCGATGCCAAAGGGTTCGTCACCATCAAAGTCTCCTTGATGGAACTTTTCTAAGTCTTTGGGATTGAACCAAATTACACCTTTGATTTTCGCCATGACAGTGCGAGTTTCTTCTGGAATATTTTCCAGGTTTTTTGCGTGGATATTCTGGTATATTCTCAGACCATCTTTGTTGAGAATTGGGAATCGACCTTGAACGCATTCTCCTGCTTCTAAATGGTTAGCGCAAACCGTGCCTTTGGGTAAATCTTCGCAGGGTAAAGCCATTGCAGAAGTCATTGATAAAGCTCCCCTGGTTGCCAGATTTCGCCATTTGGATGCCAGCCACCTTTCTGCCATATTGGTGAATTCGGGACTGCCTATCATCAGTCCGAATTTATCGGATTTGAGCATCTGGATGTCCTGTCTTTCCCGCTTTTTATCCTCGGTACTTTCGTCGCTGTCACCGTTGATTTCGTCCTCAATTGTAGTTGATAGTTTGTCCTGCTGTTCCTTGAGTTTTCTTTCGTTCAAACGAGCTAAATATGCTTCGCGCTTGTCGTAATCTTCAATTATGGCTTGGCGCAATTTCATCGGGTCGCGCTGTAGTGCTGCTAGTCTTTGAGCTTCGGCTTTAGCTGCTGGTACTAGGTCTTGTTTTTGGGCGTCTTCGTCGAACCAAACCCCAGTGGACTGCCAGCTTGTTTGGGTGATGCCGATTTGACTGTTTTTGCGATTGCCAAGGATGGCTTTTGGTAATTCGTAATCGCCACAAGGAATGAGTTCTTTGAGTCGTTTTTTATTGATGCCTTTGATGCTGGAACGGTCTAAAATAAGTTGAGGTTTGTTCCCTTCAGAGTCGGCTAATGAGTCGAGTAAATTGTCATCGGGACGGATGGTTCCTTTAGCCAGAAAGCTGACTTGGGGTGTGGATTCTGTATGGTCTGTATTCCAACTGCGAAGCCAAGCGAAACGAAATTGGCTGGCTCGATTTTTCTCGCCGCCGATGCTTTTGAGTAATTCGGAACTGATTGCACCGTGACAGTCTCCGGTTCGATATTTAGCATATTGCGGGTCGGTGAAATCAACAATTTTTACTCGCAGATGGTCGCATTCTGATACGCCGGACATACAAGTGCTGACTAGAAGGGAACCGTAGCGACAGGCGGTGTCTTTTTCGGTTACGAATAAGTCTCCGATCTTTTTGGCTAGGGTTTCGTCACCAAAGTAATAACTGTTGCCAGATTGAAATATCATGCGTCGCTTGATGCCGTCTTCTGGGTCGTGGATGCTGGCGCGTAATTGGCGAGAATCTGGATTGGATTTGTCGAGTTTGACGATCGTTAATGACTTCAGTTCTTCTGGTTGAAACATTGCTTGCAGAATTGAGTGGCGCAGGATTTCTGGATTGTTGAAAAATTTGCCTGCATTTCGACCTTTGGCATCAGTGTAAGCGGCATCGAAAACGGGAATCTTGAGTCCTTGTTCGGTAACAACTGTGGCGACCATGAGTTTATTTCTCCCTAGAATTGAGGTGTTAGAATAGGAATTGTTGAAACAGTTGGTAAGGCAGGTAAGAAAAGTCTATCTAAGCCTTAACAGGTTGAAACTCGGTCAAGTGTTGACCGTTGGAAGTGTTTTTAAGGTGATTGAAATGAATCTAAAGGTTGATGCAATTGTTAATCCGGATCTGTTTGAAGATGAGGATACCGAGCTGGTGGAATTGGCGATCGCTCCTGAAGATGAGGATAAATACCCATTCGTGCGTCCCAGTAGCGCTCCTGCGGATTTGATGGACAGACCGGGGAGGGTTATTGGAGAATGGGAAAATATGGATTTCGATGAGCGAATTCAGGCTGACCCTACATATATCGATAGGGTCTAGGCGTAAGGGACGCAGAGTAGTGGGGTTGGGCGTTTGGTTCGATGGGGCGGCGGTAGCCGCCCTGTAAAGATTATCAGGTTTACTTACAAATGAGAATTACCACAACTTGTGGCGAGTGTTGTTTCTCACTTGAAGTTTTGTGCTGAGTTACGCGCTTAGTCGTTGATGCAGGAGAATTATCCAGAATTTGTTCCTCACCCCAAGGGAAAGCAAGTTGGACGGCGGTGGGTTGAGATTTGGAGTATCCGTTTGAAGTCTGCAAGTTGTCCATAAGTTTATCCTCTTCTTTGGATAGGTGGATTGCTGATTGAACCCAGATTAAGTTGAAATCATAAAAATCCGTCTGGAAAAAACCTTCCATTTAAACTGGAAAAAACTATCCAGATACCTATAAAGCTTGCTCGGAAAAAATTTGAAACACCTAGACAGTGCAGTTATAATAAAAATTAGTTTATAATGTGATTTTGAGGTAAAATAGGTGTAATTCCTGCTAAAATCAATGTAGACTATGAATACTTGGAGCATCTTCCTGACTAACATAGCTGTTACACATAAGTTATCTACCACCCAAATCAACATTCTATTATTGCTCCTGCCTGATGAAAATAGAGTCACGAGTGTTGTTGAGGTTGAGGCAATTCTTGGAACTAATGATTCAGTAACGAAGCAGTTAACAGAAATTTTCAAAAAATTTGCTAAAGATTGTTCTGATATCGCAGGCAGGAAACCTGGTAAATTGCATAAGTTACAAGCATGGCTAAAAACACAATGGGAGGGGTTGGCAATACAGGAGGTTGATAATGGCTTGCCAAGCGCGATCGCACCTGACTGGCGACAACTTTGCCTTACCATGCTTGAGCGTAAAAGACGCCTTACCGTCGATTATTGGCTCAACGGTGCGGATAGGCTACCCTTTGAACAACTAGATTTTGTGCCACTGGGATTGCTACAGCAGAAAAAAGATCGGGCTAACCGAAGTATTGGTTATGGGGTAACAGAAAGCTTTGACACAGAGAAACAGTTTTTTGATGAAGTTCTGCGGGATGGAAAAAACAGTCCGAAAAGCCAAGGGAGACGGTTAGCGATTATTGGAGAATCGGGGGCTGGAAAAACTACGTTATTGCTCAAAATTGGGTTTTGGATGTTGGAACAGTTGGAACAGACAGATGAAGTACCGATCTGGATTGATGGGAGAGAGGTAGGCACAAAACCGCTACACCAATATTTGAAAGAGTGGCTGCAAGAAGGTTCTGAAAAGCTAGGCTCTTTACCGCCGGAATGGATTGCAAACCTAGAGCAACACTTGGAACATGGTCGTATTTGCTTGTTGCTGGATGGAATTGAAGAGCAGGGAAGCCAATTGATCGAAAAGTTGACAGGCTGGGTAGGAAAGTGCCGAGTAGTATTAACCTGTCGGACAAATATCTGGAACTCCAGCAAAGATGCTTTAGAAGTTTTAGAGTTTGATACTTATCACAATCTAGGCTTGGGAATTGAGCAAATCAAACAGTGCATTGATGCTTGGTTTGCCAATGACGCAGAAGATTTATGGGCTGAGTTAAATAAGCCAATATATCACCGCATTAAAGATTTAGTTAGTAATCCTCTATATTTAACCTTTTTATGTCGTACTTGGCAACCACTACGCAAATTGCCCCGTACCAAAGCCGGTCTAATTCAATGGTTTCTTAATACAGACTATGACCGGAGTATTCCAGACTCTAAATCCCAGAAGCAACGCTTGATAAATTCTCTAGGACAATTGGCAAAACAGGCAATTGAGCGAGGAGAGTCTCCGTTGTCGCGTTCCATAGTCTGTTCTGAATTAGGAGAATCGGATGAGGATTTATTTCGGTTAGCTATCAAACAGCTTGGATGGTTGCAGCGTGTGAGTCCTTATCAAGAGGTCTATGACTTTATACATGACTCATTTAAGGAGTATTTTGCAGCGAAATCTATACCGCATTGGGATTACTTTTTAAAGCACGTTCCTCACAACCCAGATAAAGGTACTTATCTCATTTTTGAGCCCCAGTGGAAAGAGGTCATTTTACTATGGTTGGGACGTGAGGATCTCGACAATGAGGAGAAAGAAAAATTTATTAAGTCATTGGTAGAGTTTGAGGATAGGTGTCAAGACTTTTATTCTTCTCAAGCGTGTTGTTTAGCAGCGTCGGCAATAGCCGAATTTAAACAGTGTAGACGTGCTAAGCAGATTGTGTTGTGGCTTGTTAGATTCGGCTTCAGTTTGGAGACGTTTGACACTCCAATCGCACAGTTGGCCAGAGAAACACTTCCAGAGACAGATCGTACCCTTGCTATCACTACCGTAATTGACACAATCAACAATAGGCTAAATCTTTGTATCGGTTATTTATTGGTTTGGGCATTAGGGGAAATTGGTATGGGTTCACCAGAAGCTATTTCTACTCTCCTTTCTTTGATTTGCACTAGCACCCCTGATGCCACCCGTTATGAATGTAACTCTAACCACTATCAAGCAATTGATAGTTTAGGGCAAATTGCGTTTAACCATTTAGAAGCAATTAAAACTATAATTAACCTAATTGATAGCCATCCCGATATGCTTACCCGCATTAAAGCTGCTGACTGTTTAGTTAAAATCGCACCGAGTCACAAGTCAAAAGCTATCAATACTTTGATTGAATTAATGGATTCTGAACAAAATGGTAATCTTCGTTCTAAAGCAGCTTATAATTTGGCTAAGATTGATATTCAATACTTAGAAAAAGCAATTGAAACTCTCATCAAAACAATTGATAGTTATAATGAATTTAATCCTAATAATTTAATTCATCATTTAACAGCTAGTCGCTTAATAGAACTTGCAGATAAGCACCCTAAAGCAATTGCGTTGGCCCCCTTACTTGAAATCACATCGAACTATCCAGAATCAATTACAGAACTAATCGATCTGATTTGCCGCAGTCCTGACTCATCTATTCGTGTTGGAGCAGCAAAAAAACTAGAACAACTTGGAACAGGTAATGATGAAGCAGTCAAAACACTGATTGAAATGATTCACTCTAATACCGATTCGTTGAGCCGTGTTCTAGTGGCTGAATGTTTGGGTAAAATACTCCTAAACCATCAGTTAGAGTTAGCAGTTTCATCCATGAAAGACTGTCTATGCGATCGGGTTGCTGAAAGTGATTTTAATCTCTATTACAACTGCTACAAAGCGATTTGGCCTTGTTCCCAAAACATGAGCTACCCAAATTTTTTTATGGCTTGGCACGATCCTTTTTGTTGAAATTAACTAATAAGGGGTGGACTATAGGCGTATTCAAAAGGTCAGGAGCCTGAAACATCGGAGATGGCAGCCTAGCACATCCCAGTCCCCCAAAATTATAGAATCCCAGTTTCTGCGCCGTTCGATGGCAAACTAAATAATGACATAGTGAAAGGATATGAGATGATGGCGCGACTCGTTAGTGACTTTAAAGTATTGCCCCTCATCTCATTCGATGCGGGTGCAGCTACGACATTTGAGCAATTAAAGTCACAACGGCTTCAACTGGCAAAGATGGATGCAAGAATCGCGGCAATTGCACTGTCCCGTGAATTGATTCTGTTAACCCGTAATCATCGAGATTTCGGGAAAGTGGCAGGGTTGGCAATTGAAGATTGGACAATTTGAGGCATCAAGAATATCTTTTGGAGTAAGGTTAGCATGGTATTATTGCTTCACTTGCGATCGCTTTTACTACCGCGCACACACACTGCTGCGTGATATAAAGCGATCGCATATCTCAACGAAGCGAGCCTGTGCTTTCGGTAGTCCGATTTCCTTGTCGCAGAACGCCTGTCTGCTGATGTTTGCATCGGATACTCGATCGGGATCTGCGATCGCGGTCAAATAGCAGCCCAATCTTTTGGAATCTTTCCTCTATTATTTAATAATTGTCATAGTGTTTATGGGCGCTCGCCCCCTTACTGGTGTTAATTTAAATCATTTTTGTTCAAAGCTCCACTTAGTAGTAGAAGCGGCTCATCGGCGTAGGCTTCTATTTCCAAGAAATCGGTCATTGCTTCAGCGACAGCGGCTCTCATCGAACCAAGAATTACGAATAATCGCCCATCTTTAATCGGAAAAGATATATCTAGGTGATTGTCTCCATCCTCAATCAAAATGACAAGTTTTCCTCGATAAATTCTGTAGGTAATTCTGTCAAAGGTTGAAATATCAAATGAATGGTTGTTGTGTTTGTTCATAGAAAGAGTTATACTAGAGTAATTCAAAAAGATGGGGTAGCAGATAGCCCTTGCAATTGTATAGCTATCTGCTGTTAGTGAAACCTCCCGCACTTCTTTGGTTGAAGATTTTCTACTAACCAACTCGTGCTTTTACCTTCTTGTTAGAACCCTCAATGCTTTTAGGAAGCGCCTTTTCTTTACGCCCAGTATTCTGCGTTGTAGTTGAATGAGTTTCCTGAGAGTTTGCAGCAGCACGATTAGAAATTACCTCAGTTGCAGAGGTAAGATTTGATGGTACTATTCCGTATTCGACTCTAAGTTTACGCTCAATTCGAGTGCCATCAACGGGAATGCCTTGTTTCCAATCGGCTACAATTTTGCGTTTGTTGGCTGTAACAACTAACTTTTCTGTGCGGTACTCTGTTGGCAAATCACAAGGATTTATTAACACTTCGCAAATTGGCGGATTTTCCTTGAGTCGGATGTGACGCGATCGCCCCGCAATCTCGGTAGGAATTACTCCCATTGAGTGAAATTGTAGCAAAGTTTTATCTAGACTGTTGCGCCACCGTTCCAGTCGTTCAATTGCCTTAGTATGCAGTTCTACTAAATGTTTTAAGCGTGCTTTGACGGCACAAATTTCGGCATCTAGTTGGTCTGCTAGTTCGGCTTGCGTATCAGCAGCAATTTCCTGGTTTGTCTGGTTTTCCCAAATTTCTTTGAGAATAGCCTCTTCTGCTTCGGGAGTTTCAGCAGTTTCCAATTGATTCCAGAGTTCGACTGCTTGTATCGAATATCTGGCTAACGAATCTTTAGCTAAATACATTAGTTACCACCTTCCACAACAATGAAAATACTCATCAAAAGTTTCAAGGCTAGCGAGTATAGCTAGCGTTCCTGGTGTGAGTTCGTCTTCCAAACTATGATAGTCAATGCTTTCCTCGCCTACTTCCCCAATTTGTGTCTCTGGGATAAGTTCTAGGAAGTCGGATTTGACATCCACTATTTCAAACAAAGGAGTATGAGTGCAGGCGATCGGCGAATTTGTTGTATTGTCAGCTTCACATTTTTCCAGGGACACAGTTGTGTAAAACCTCGTCGAGTATTTCAAAGTCAACAATGTTTAAGAGTGTTTTCCATTTCGCGTAGAAGCCCTTAAGGCTTCTACTTTTTTCAAAGCAGGAATCCGCTGCTTGCGAGAGGGAAGTTTTTCTTCAGATACCTCTGATAATTCTTCGGAAAGGTTATCTTCGTCGCCTTCAAGATCGTCGTTAGTGAAATCAGCATCGTTATCCTCATCCGCGTCACCCACTTCGCTGTCATCTGTCTGAACTTCTGGTTCTGGCGATGCAGCAGGTGAGGTAGTTGAGGTAGCGATGATGTCATAGCCCAGTTCTAGGATTAGCGATCGCACGACACTTTCCATCTGCTGTTCCGATAACCCAGGAGTCGTTCTCTTGAGTTCTTGCCGTTTCATCAACATCCACACTTTCAGAGTTTCTTCAGGCGTTGCAGTCTTCAATGCCAATTTGATTTTTCTTGTCAGTTTGTCCCGCGTGGATTTGAGACGGTCTGTGGCAATTTTTTGTGTATTATTGGGCTGATTTGTAGGCATGAGTAGTGGCGTACCAAATTATTATTTCCACCAAAAAAACAGGGCGTTAGCCCATTTATAAATCGATGACATCGGAAATTAGGTAGAGAGATTTGTAATTCCTTGGTCTGATGGGAGACGACGCCCATATTTAGTAGCTTAAAGGCTGAAAATACACATAGTCTGAGCTTATACATCGCCTACAAAAAGCATAACCATGAGCCAAATAAGAGGCTTTTACCCAGTTATTCTTATCCCCGATTCAATTCGTCAGTTTTGCGCGGATAACCCGATACCTATTTTGGAAGAAAGTGCTTCCTCTACAAGAAAACCGCCTTTGACGCCGCGATTGCCAGTTTCCAATAATTCTCGTTATTCCCTGGTAATTCAACTTTGGATAGCTAGTGTTGCGGTAGTAATGTTGGTTAACTGGCTGTTTGGCATGAGTGTTATGGCTTTCTGGTCATCGGTAACCTGTTCGTCAGTGAGTGCAGTAGCGACTTTTTCCTATCTGCGGTTTGTTGATTTTCAAGTGCGCGATCGCTACAAGCAACGACTAGCTGAGTATCAACAACAGCTATCCAAATACGAAAGTTATCAATTGTGTAGCTTGCAGCCCAATGGCAAGGAAACTGAGCAATATAATTCTCTGTTGCAGGAGCGATATAAACTGCTTAAGAAGTTGTTGAAAAAAATTGTTCAACCGCCAGCAAGTCAGAGTAAGGGAGGAGCACAGCAAGGGGTAAGTGAAAAACAGTTTTTTGTTTACTTATGTCGTTATTTCTCTGGGTTTTATGACTTCTGTATGGGTGGTGAATTTCCTATACCCGGTACATCTTTTCGTTACACTGCTGACTTTATTTTGGTTCATAAACCGACAGGTTTAGCAATAGATATCGAGATTGATGAACCTTATGATGGGCGAACGGGAAAGCCTCATCATTGTGTGGATAGGGGTAAAGACAATCAGCGCAATCTGTTTTTCTTAGAGAGAAATTGGGTAGTGATTCGGTTTTCTGAGTTGCAAGTTGTCAAATACCCTGATGCTTGTTGTAAGGCGATCGCTAAAATCATTTCTCAAATTACGGGCGATTATAGAGGATTAGTTCAGTTGGGAAAGGTTGCTGATTTGTTTCCCGACAAGCAATGGACAATAAAAGAAGCTACTTATATGTCTAAAGCCAAATTTCGTAACGGTTACCTGCCAGAGATTTTGGCAAGGGTAAACTGACATATACCTGTAATTGGAATTAACTATCAACTGCAAGCAAAAAAAACAAGCCAGCCGATTGCTGGATAAGAATATATCTATATTTTATATAGAACCCATTTGACATCTTTTAAGCTGCAAGCCTTTTGACCATCAGCCTAATAAAACAAACATTAACCTTGGCAGTTGCATTAGCTAAGGTTCTCTCAAAGTTTTTAATGAGTATTTTGCACCTTTCCATACTCGCATTCGATCGTTCAATTATCCACCTAGCCCTCACCGGAACAAATCCCGACTTTCTCTGGGCTTCTTTTTCTACTTTCGATGGTTTTTTTGAGAGTTCAAACTTGATTTTAGTCATAATTTGTGGATAAATCTTCTGCAACTCAATAGTCAGATGTTCGGGATGATATCCGTTATCTAGCAAGATGGTAATTTTGGGGATGTTAACGGGTTTAGACTTGAAATAATCGAGGTTTTTACTTAACATTTCAATCAAGCCGGCATCATCTGATAAATTAGCTTTTGTGCAGTGAGTAAAGAACGGAAAACCAAGCGTGTCAACAGCTAGATGCCTTTTAATACCATTGGTAGATTTATAAAAACAATATCCTTTCGATGCAATACTGGCATTACAGGTATTTTTCACGGCTTGTGAGTCAATAATGATTAACGTAGTCCACTTCGGTTTTTTTTAACCTGCGCTCGTACTTGAGAATGTAAGACACTCATCAGTTCTTCAATCACTCCTTCTGACCGCCACTGTTTGTAATACCAATATACAGTTGAGTAGGGTGGTAAGTCTTTTGGTAAATCTTCCCAATTGCAACCATTTTTGAGTTGATAGAATATGCCATCCAAGATTTCTCTTTTTGTCCTGTTGGGGGGTCGAGTTCGCTTTTTAACGGGTAATATTTGATGTAATAGAGGTTCCAGGATGAACCATTCGGAGTCCGTTAGGTTACTAGAATACGGCATGACGGTTTGAGGGTGTGGGTGATGGTAATTTTAGCTCAAAACTTGATGGGGGACAACCAACTTGAAAATCTGTCCAGGCGATCGTTTCAACCGAATGACTTCAAAAAAAAGCTTTTGAGGGCGACTGCTGTGAGCGATCGACTGTTGTGAAGCCGATCGACTGTTGTGAAGCCGATCCGACTGCTGTGAAGCCGATCCGACTGCTCTGAAGCCGATCGACCGTTGTGGACGATCACTAAAAGATGTCAAATGGGTTCTATAAAAGCCCTAGAATTTAGGCTATAATCATTAAAGTTAGTAGTAACTTTTTCAAGTAAGCCTACTAATTTCCCAATGTGTTTCTAAAATTTACTCCCTTCAATACCCTCTTTAGTACAGGGAGGAGTGTTAAGGGGTAGTTATAAATAAGCACAGATATAAGGAAATTAGTATGACATATGTTCCCGCACCAAAAACTCTTGAAGCCTTTCCAAAAGCTAAGCGAGTTAAACCAAAAACACCCCTCCTCCTTGTAGGGGGATTAAGAAGTAGATGGGAGGATGAAGAGTGCATATATGAGTGGGATTATAGACATGGTTTAGTGGAAAAGTATGATAAACGGGGTAATCATCTGGGTGAGTTTGAGCCTATTAAAGGAGAACGAATAAAACCTGGAGTTGCTACTCGTAAACTAAGTTAATAAAAATGGGGGGCATAAAGCCCCTCTTCTCTACAAAATAAATTTAATAGTGGATAAAGTAATGAGTATTAGCGCACATAAACCAGTAGTTCAAAGAGTTGTACGTTGGTATGCTAAATGCGGTAACGACTTTATAGGAGAGAAAGTTTTGGATAACGTAAACCTTTCTTACCTAAAAAAACTTTTTAGAGTTGAATCAAATAATCCTATGTACGAATGTTATCCTATTGAGTATTGTGAACATAAAAATTATCTTGAAAAGGCTTTTAATTTGAAAATCAACCTAGAATTATATGATTATTTTATAGAGTGTGATGCTATCTGAAATATTTTAAATAAGCTTATCATTCATCTTGAAATCCAAGTAGTGGAACGCGAACTCAATATTTCACTAAATTTTTGGCATATTCCAAGTAGTAACCGACTGCCAGTGATGAGCTTGTGTAAACAGTCGGTTGAATTTTACGAGCTAAATTAGGGCCTCTTCATCATTTAGTATATCCGCCAAAGCAAATCCGAAATTCCAAACTCCCGCTCGCTTAACGGGGCAGTATATCATCAAGACGAAGTTGCAAGCTTTTTAGCAGAGGCGAAATAATCGATTGACCGAGGCGAATTAGCAACCTCTCAAAAATTTGGTGGTTGTATTTAGGTGTTGTTGCAGTTTGGCGATCGTTCATTGAATGGAATTTCTTAGCAATGCTGAGCGATCGAAGTACCTCTCTCATAAAAAAACTGGCTAGTAGACGTAGGCGGGAGTTAACCTACCATTGATTATTTCTTCAATGCTTTGCCCGAATAAGTCCATTTGAAGG